>CAYZWV010000006.1:0-34747 GCA_964482255.1 uncultured Methanocellaceae archaeon | reverse complement strand
GTGTATGCTGCAAGGAAAAAGATGAACACACTTGTCATAACAAAAAATATCGGCGGATATGCGGCATTCTCAGGGGCCGTTGAAAACTATATTGGGTATCAGTTCCTCTCAGGTCCAGAATTGGCAAAAAAGTTCGAAGAACACTTGAAAAGTTTTGATGTTGAAATAAGAGAAAATACCGAGGTACTGTGCGTAAGAAAGCTGGATAATCATTTCAAGGTTGAGACGAACAAAGAAGAATACGAGTGTTTAACGGTAATAGTTGCTACCGGAAGAAAGCCAAAATTACTTGGAGTGCCTGGTGAAGTAGCGTTCAAGAACAGAGGCGTTACATATTGTGCTACGTGTGATGCACCTCTATTTGCAGGAAAAGATGTTGCAGTTATTGGCGGTGGCAATTCTGCCATGGATGCGACAATTCAACTGATGTCCATTGCAAATAAAATTTATCTGATTAATATCAATAATGATCTTACGGGTGACAAGACAATGATCGAAAAGATAAAAAAATCAGATAAAGTTGAAATCCTCAACAGCACTGAAACAAAAGAGATCATTGGAGATAAATTTGTCAATAGTATAAAACTACAGGTTAATAAATCCGTAGAAAGAATACTGGACGTGCAAGGTGTTTTCATCGAGATTGGTTCAATGCCTGTAAAAGGACCTGGTTGTGGTGTTAATATCAACGAAAAGGACGAAATCATTGTGAATAAGAGTTGTGAAACTGATATTCCAGGATTATTTGCTGCAGGGGATGTTACTGATGTTCCTGAAAAACAGATAATTGTTGCTGCTGGGCAGGGAGCTATTGCAGGTCTTTCAGCTTTTAAGTACATCTCAAAAAACGTTTTTGATGCATAGAAGTGTGAGAATGAAATTATGACCATCTATGTATGACCCGGACAGATATGTGGATAGTCATAGCTATAAAAAAGAGAATAGATAGGTAGCTATGAAAAAGAATCCAATGAAGATTTCAGATATCGTGTCAGATGCAGAGCTGGATTGTGTCGGTTTCTACTGTCCTATGCCCATTGCCATGACAAAGGAGGAAATAGAAAAGATTGAAGTAGGACAAGTGCTGAAGGTGGAGGCTGATGATCCTGCAGCTGAGGAGGATATTAAGCGATGGGCTAAGAGGACAGGACACGAAATTCTGAAATTTGAAAAAGAGGGGACAATATTAACATTCTATATAAAAAGGATGAAATGACTTAAGTTAGACAAATAAGATATCCTATTAAATGGGCAGGAAAGAATGTAAGGGCGTGGTGGTGATTTAAAATGAAAACCGAAAATTCGATTCTTTATGTACAAACAAGTGATACACCAGAAAGACAGTATTCACCTTTGGTTTTGGCGCAAACTGCGAAGATGATGGACATTGATGCAAAAGTATATTATTTAGGTCAGGGATTAAGAGTCTTACTTCTTGGTGTAGCAGAAAAGATAAATCTTGGAGGATTTCCCAGTGTCTTAGACATGCTAAATAAGACCCTAGGTATGGGAATTGAAATCTATGCATGCGAAGCATCCAAACAGATGTTTGGTTGGGAAACTGTAGAATTGATAGAGGGAATAAAAATAGTAGGGGCAGGCACACTAAATGATTTAGCACTGGATGCTAGTGCAACAATGTGGTTTTAGGGGTAGTCAATGAGAAATATATACTTGGATCACGCATCATCGATGCCCGTTGATCCGAGGATATTGGATTTCGCTGGATCATATCTTAAAAATAGCTTTGGAAACTCCTCCTCCCTTCACTCAATGGGATTAGAGGTGAAAAGAGTCATCGAGGACGCCAGAGAGAAAGTTGCGGGACTCATAAATGCAGAGAGTGAAGGCTGTATCATCTTTACCAGTGGAGCGACTGAATCTAACAACTTAGCTATTAGGGGAACGGCACTTAGAAACAGAAAAGAGGGTAAAAAGGTTGCATCAAGCGCTATAGAACACATGTCAGTCCTTAATTCCATGAAAGAACTTCTGAAAAGCGGCTTTGAATTTGCCACTATACCCGTTGATTCAAATGGAGTCATTGATGTTGAGAGACTAAATGATATTTTGACCAAGGATACTACGGTGACCTCGATAATGTACGCAAATAATGAGATAGGAACCATAGAACCTATCAAGGAAATAAGTGAGATAGTCCATAAAAAGGGTTTATATTTGCATGTTGATGCAACCGCTGCCGCAGGTCGTATACCGATAGATGTACAAAATGATGGAATAGATCTTCTGACACTGTCATCCAACGATATGTACGGACCTCAGGGTGCAGGTGCGTTGTATATAAAACCAGGTGTAAAACTTCAACCGATTCTTCTTGGTGGCGGACAGGAACGGGGACTTAGATCTGGAACAGAGAATTTATTCGCAATTATTGGAATGGGGGAAGCGGCAAGAATAATGAATAATGAAATGGAAAAAGAAAGCGTGAGAATCAGGAAAATAAGGGACAAACTTATCGAGGAGATACTGAAGATCGATGAAGCTTATCTCACAGGTCATCCTAGCCAGAGACTCCCTCATCATGCCAGTTTCCGGTTCAGTCGCATAGAAGGCGAAAGCATCCTATTGAATATGGATATGAAATACAATATACAGGTATCTACCGGGTCAGCGTGCAGTTCCCAAACTTTGGAGCCTTCACATGTTTTATTGGCAATTGGATTAAAACATGAAGATGCTCATGGTTCGATGGTTTTAACTCTTGGACGATCAAATAATATTGGAGAGATCCCCTTGATAGCAAGGGCTGTAAAGGAGACTGTTGAAAGGTTGAGAGAACTTTCACCTATGTAAAAATAAGGGGCATTAGTGATTTATATGGCACAGGTAGGTTATAGTGAAAAAGTACTGGAGCATTTCACAAATCCGAGAAATGTAGGCACTATAGAAAATCCCGATGGATATGGAAAGGTAGGAAATCCCGTCTGTGGAGACCTGATGGAGATTTTTATTAGAGTAAAGGATGATATTATCAAAGATATCAAGTTCAGAACATTCGGCTGTGGCTCTGCTATTGCTACAAGCAGCATGGTGACCGAGCTAGCTAAGGGGAAGCATGTCGACGAAGCCATGAAAATAACCCGCAATGACGTAGCTGATGAACTGGATGGTCTACCGCCAAGGAAGATGCACTGTTCCAACTTGGCATCCGATGCTCTTCACGAAGCGATCAAGGATTATAAGAGGAGAATGGAAGGCCATTAGGAGAATCTATAAATAAGATAGGTAACTCAAATAATAGTTGCTGTTATTAATGCTTGCTATAAATGAGATTTTAGTTTATGAAGTAATAGGATCAAAGTGAGGTGATAGTATGTGTACGGAGGAAGAGCGGAAGAAAGAAAATATTAGATTGCCCAGATTGGGTGAAAAAGCGCCGGATTTTGAGGCAGTGACAACACATGGGACGTTGAAGCTCTCGGACTTTATGGGAAGTTGGCTCATACTGTTTTCACATCCAGCTGACTTCACGCCCGTGTGCACGACAGAATTCATAGGATTTGCAGAGATCTTTGATGAGCTGCAGTTGCGCAATGTCCAGCTTATGGGGTTGAGCATAGATAGTGTTTACTCTCATATCTCATGGGTCAGAAACGTTGAGGAGAAGTTCGGTATAAAGATACCGTTTCCAGTGATCGCAGACCTAAACAAAGAGGTGGCAAGCCTTTATGGCATGATAATGCCTGGAGAGAGCAAGACAGAAACGTCAAGATGCGTCTTTGTGATTGATCCAGACGGAATCCTTAGAGCGATGATATACTATCCACTGACTACGGGCAGGAACATGGACGAGATATTAAGAATCATAGATGCACTACAAACAACAGATAAACATCATGTGGCAACTCCAGCCAACTGGAGACCAGGTGAGCCGGTCATAGTTCCACCGCCACCGACTCAGGAGGCCGCCGAAGAACGACTCAAGCAGGGATTCGATTGTAAGGACTGGTACTTCTGCAAGAAGAAGTTGGATGAGTGATAAAATGGCATGCATTAGTCCAGATGGTAAACCTACTAAGTCAGGTAAGAAGATTATAGAGGCAACAAAAGATCCTCGAAAACCGGAGGAGATATCAATCATTATTGGTCTTCCACTTTTTAGGGTGAGAAGTGGGTTAAGGGATCTGGTGAAAGCAGGATACTTGAGAGAAGAGGGAGAACAATATAAAATAACAGAAAAAGGATTTAAATATTTAGAATAATTGATAATTAGGGGTGACAAAACTCCATCTTACTATACCACATATTTCTAGTTTATCTACCTTTGATGCTTTGCCAACGGATACGTGTGCAAGCATGCATTCTGTTCGGTGATTTCAGCTCTCTTCGAATCGTGGAAGAAAAATAGGTTATAGGATCAAAAAGGCGGGCGTAAAATGACCAAAAGATTGCAGGTCTATAGGTGCAATGTTTGTGGCAACATTGTAGAAGTATTGTATGCAGGTGCAGGAGAACTGGTGTGTTGCGGGCAACCGATGGAACTGCTTGAAGAAAAGACCGACGACGTTGGGAAGGAAAAGCATGTTCCAGTAATAGAAAGAACAGAAGGTGAAGTAAAAATTAAAGTCGGCTCAGTGCCCCATCCAATGGAGAGAAAACACCATATAGGATGGATAGAGGTAATTGCCGACGGAAAAGCCTACCGTCATTTTCTGACGTCTGAAGATATCCCGGAAGCGAAATTTGTTATCGATGCTGATGAAATAATAGCTAGAGAATGTTGCACTTTGCATGGATTGTGGAAAAGTAAAGGGTAGATCAACTATTGCTCATTCCAGCGCCTGTTTTTAGGTGTCAGTTGGAAGATTCATGTCTTTCTATATGTTTCCAATTTTAAATGCAAATAGGCATTAGTCTGCTTTTTATCCAAATGACTCATAAGGCATGGCAGGGATAGTAAATAAGAAAAAAATAAAATTTGCAATCAAACCGTAAATCAAGAATATCAGAATCCAGCACAAGATGAAAGCATGGAATATATCCGGGATTGGGCTATCGGACATATAGCGTTTAAGGATAAGTTATATCGGCGACAATTGAAGTGATAAAACATCGCGGCTGTTTGTTCTCCCCAAGGAGGGCTAATATGGGTAAGATAAATAACCAACAAAAAAACTTCTTGGAAGAGAAGTTTAGCGATAGAGTGACTTTCAATCGAATAGAAAGAAAACTCTATGGGCATGATATAGCAACCATGCCTGATTTCATCAAACTATTTATCGGAAGCACGATACCCGATGCGGTTGTTCAACCGGAATCGACTGAGGAACTGGTAGACCTTGTTCGCTGGGCTAACGTACAAAAGGTCCCGATTACGCCGAGAGCGAAGGCATCTTCTGGATATGGCGGTGTTCTGCCGATCAAAAAAGGATTGGTTGTCGACTTCTTCCGCATGAACAGGATAATTGATATCAATCCAGAAAGCTTCACAGCTACAGTGCAGGCAGGCATAGTATGGGAAAAACTTGATCAAGCACTTCAGAAAGAGAACCTGGCGCTCAAGCTCTACCCATCCAGCTACCCTGGATCTACGGTCGGCGGATGGCTGGCACAAGGTGGCACAGGATTAGGGTCTTTTGAATGGGGTCCGTTTTACCAGAACGTAGTGAGCGCAAAGGTCGTCCTTTCCGATGGCACGGTGAAAGAATTTAGTGGTCCAGATATCGAACTTATATCTGATGCTGAAGGTACAACTGGACTAATCAGTGAACTCACCATTCAATTAATGCCACTTGAAGAAATGAAAATCCTTGCCATTGGATGTTATGATGCCAATGACTTGCAGTTGCTGATCCAGTCATTCATCAATGAAAACCTGCCCATTTGGTCTCTAAGCTTCATCAATCCGCGCATGGTGGAAATGAAGAACGAGGCGCCTTTACGGGAGCATCAAGGACGTCCTACAGAGGAGCGTGTACTTCTGCCGACATCATATATAATCACGCTGGCTTTCCGCAAGAATGATCAGGATAAACTGATGGGCAAACTTACCGAACTTCTGAAGCTGTGTCAGGCGAAGCTTCTGGGCGATCGTATCGCCGAACACGAGTGGAAGGAGCGCTTCAACCTAATGGTCGTTAAACGTCTTGGACCCAGCTTGGTACCGGCAGAAGTGGTAGTTCCACTCGAAGCATTTGGCAAAGTGATGTCAGAAATCGAATCAAAAATCGCCCAGCCTGTCGTTAAAGAGGGCATCGTCATTCGTGGAAGTCAAAATGATAAGCCTGAAGTCACACTTCTGGGATTCATTCCAAGCGATCAGCGCAAGTTCACCTACAATCTCGTTTTCAACCTCTCTCTCAGCATTATGAAGATCGCAGAGAACTATGGGGGGCGAGCCCACTCTACAGGGATATATTTCTCCAACAAAGCGGAAAAAATACTGGGAAGAGACCGTATCGCACGGATTAGGGAATTCAAGAAGAAAACAGATCCTAATGGCATCTTAAATCCTGGCAAAGTCACCAACGGCGGCGTTATTGCCTCGATGGTGAGCTTGGCTAGCAGATTCGAGCCACTCATGAGACCCCTCGGCAATTACGTTACCACAGATATCGGCGAAAGTCCAACCAAGCCGGTTAGAGGTATTCCTGCAGAAGTTGCTTGGTACGCTTACAGTTGCTCTCAATGTGGCTATTGTGTGGAACAATGTGACCAGTTTTATGGTCGAGGTTGGGAGAGCCAAAGCCCTCGAGGTAAATGGTACTGGCTTCGTGAATATATGGAGGGACGCGAACATTGGAATCAGCAAATGGTTGATACCTTCCTAGCATGTACCACCTGTGAATTATGCAACTTGCGCTGTTCAGAGTCGTTGCCCATCGAACCGGCATGGCTGAAACTGCGAGGCAAGCTGGTCCACGAGGATAAGAGGATGACATTCCCACCTTTCGAGATGATGGTCGCATCAAACTATTCCCAGGGCAATATCTGGGCGGGACTCCGAAAGAACCGAGTTGATTGGTTCCCATCAGATCTCTGGGAAAAACACGGTCCGGACCACAAATCAAAAGCGGTTTACTTTGCAGGGTGCACCGCCAGTTATGTTGCAAAAGACATCGCCATGGCTACAGTGAGGCTGCTGGATGAAGCCGGTATAGACTTTACTTATCTGGGTACCAAAGAAAACTGCTGTGCAACTCCTTTCCTCGTATGCGGCAAATGGGACGCTTTTATGGATACGATGAAAAAGAATATTCAAGCAGTGAAGGAAACTGGCGCCGATACGATTTTCACATCCTGTCCTGCCTGTGATATGATGTGGCGTAGCGTCTATCCAAAGTGGGCCAAAAAGCTGGGAATCGAATACAAGATCAAAACCAGACATTACAGTGAGGTGATGTCCGAGAAGATCAAGTCCGGCGAGTTCAAATTTCCCGAAAATGGATCATTGCCTACAACCGTCACATGGCACGATTCTTGTCACATCGGTCGAGTATCGGGTGTCTACGAACCTCCTCGTGATATGATAAAGGCTATTCCAAATATCAATCTTGTTGAGATGCCTTTCAATCGGGAGGAGGCCCATTGCTGTGGATCGGTGCTAACCTTGATTAGCGAACCACCGGTGGCTGCAGAAATAGGCAAAACTCGTCTTGAAGAGGCTTTAGAGATTGGTGCTGAGAAGTTGCTTGCGCTTTGTCCATGCTGCGAGGTTCAGTTCCGAATTAGTGCAGAGAAAAAGAATATTCCTATTGAGGTGGTCGATCTGGCACGATTCAGTGCATCTGCCATATGCTACGATTTCCCTGATCCCAATCCAGAGGTCCGTCGACAATGGGGCGTCTTCGATGCCATGATCAAATTGATGACTCCACAGGGATTCGCCGATCTGATGGGGACCATGTGGCCGGAGCTGATAGATGCCATGCCCTATAGAATGGGTCTAATGATGCGGTTCATGGGCAAGATTCCGGGAGCCCTCACGTTGATGAAGCCGATGTTTCCCATTCTGTTTCCCAGGTTGTTGCCCATGATGATACCGAAGGTCTTACCAACAATGATCCAACGCATTGAGGAGCGCATACCCATGCCAGAGAATATGGTCAAGTTGATGCCATCTCTGATGCCTCAGGTTATGGATAACTTGATGCCGCACATGATTGGAGACTTGGTGCCCTTGATCACCCAGCCGATGATTGATTACCTACATGGAAAGGGATAGAATTGGTACATCTTGAGATTAGATCATCTGAATATCACGATTTATCGAGGTAAAAAAAATAATTAAAAAGAGGAAAAAAAGATTCTTGGATTTATTTAAGAGTACACTCACCATAAAAAATATAATAAACGAATCTAAACAATATTAGTGAGAATATCAGCAAGTTTTGGAACATCAAATAAGTGAAGTTCAGTAAGCTCATTTGCTGCTGCCATGTACATCTCGCTTATCATTTTTCTCAGATGGCGATCTAGTTTTGGTGGCGTTGACTGACATAGACTTTTCCAGTCCTTTATTCCTTTGATGCTTGCCTCTTTCTTTGCATCTAACACATCCTTGTACCAATTTGTTCCTTTATAATATTGCCTCGCGATCTCTTTGCTTACAGGTACCCCTTCGTAGGTGAATCTACATTCGTCTAAAGTTCCAACAACATCTACAACCATCGGCTTTCTATTGGGATCGAACCCAAACTCAACTTTTCCGTCCTCGTTTTCTAAGCCAGCTTTTGAAGCTATTTCTGTTATAAAATCGTCGATATGTACTAGTATCTCTTTTACCTCCAAAATCTCCTCATTACTCAGTCCAGCAAGTTCTTGTGCATCTACCCAACTGACATATCTATCTCTTTCCTCCAGTTTTGTGCTTACATCAAAAATTGGCTTCTCAAGTTTCTCTCCTAGTCGGGGATGGTGGTTCAATCCCATGTCTTCAGGCTTAAGCGCCTCATTTAGCCTATCGAAAACAGATGATCCTTTTGGCAACCCGTTTCTGTATATAATCTCAAGAGGAATCAAGAAATTAACAAGATTTTGTTCGAACAACCCATAATCATATTTGAGTTTTCCGGCCACCCTGTGAGCTTTTGGACGAAATACTCTAACTAGACTTATTTCCATGGTACTAGTGGGAGCTTTCAATTCACCCGTATTAACGAGTTCTCCATCCTGTATCAATCCTCTATAGTGTGTATTTATCCCTTTTTCTGCCAATCTCTCAAAGCAGTAAGCACCAATCGTACATAGAACAGATCCTTTATTTTGTATACTGTCTGGCATCTCGCCCCAATCAAAGATTGAATATCTATCTGAAAAATGAAATCTTCCTATGCCCATCTCATCCTTTGTGGGTTTCTTTAGGACCTCTAGGTCTTTTACGCTGCCCATCTGTTATCCTCTATTTAACTCATCTTTGATGGCATCGTCTGCAGCCTCGATCTCTTTCCTCTTTTTTATTTGATACTCTTTTATCCTTTCTGTTAAGCTTTTATCCCCTATGGCAAGTACTTTGGCAGCTGCTATTGCTGCTCCTTCTGGCTCTATGGTGACTAGCGAACCTATACCACTTGGCATCCTTAGAGAAGAATAGATATCGGATCCACCAAATTTTTTAGAGTATGGCGGACATGCTATGACTGGCTTGGTTGTATTCGCGTCCACGAGACCGCTTAATGCATTAGACCTTCCTGCAACGGTTATATATACAACTCTTTCTAGCTTCTCTCCCTCCTCTAATATATCTAAGACCTTTCTTGGGGTTTTGTGTGCAGAGGCCACCCTAAACTCATACTCTACTCCAAGATGATCTAATGTCCTTCCGATTGAGCTAGAGATGTCTAGATCTTTCTTCGAACCCATTAAAACGATGACTCTGTCTCTCATTGTCACACCACTACAACATTATACCAATTCCTATTAAAAGGTTACAATGGAGCATTGTGAAACTTCAGAAACATCTCAGTGTCCTATAGCATCTCTAAAGATTGGGAATTACTCTAAATTTCTTTGGCTTTCTAATAATTTCATTTATATCTCTCTCATATGTATCGCCTGAAAATGGGTTCTCCCCCATTTTTTTCTTGTAAAATTCGAACTGCTTCGCCAGCTTCCTGCTCAGTGTTAACACGTGCGTATATCTGCATTTTATTTACATTTACTTTTTTCCCACAAGGACAAGAACGAGTCTTTTGGTTTTTGTTAGCATAGAGAAACCTTCCACATTTGCAGCGAATTAAAATGTACATATGTCGCTTCCTTCTAAAAGACATCGAAAGTTGCCTGTTTTGGCTGACCTTTCAGTTCGGCATTAGAATATCCAAAATAAGAGAGTATCCTAGATGTTGCTGGTATGATCTGATTATTCACGTAGTAGTCTGAGTCGATCTCATACCCTCTTTCATCTCCAACCAGATATCCGTTTTCATGACCACTAAACATATCGACAGGGTAAGCTCTATCCCCAATACTTCCTGATCCGCGAACGATCACATATCCTATCTTGCTGCCCACTTCTACGGGCTTTTTTATCCTCTTTGCTGCTCTTACATGGGCCTGGACGGATTCGTAGGAATTTATCCTCTTCGTTAGTGTTTTGTAGATTACGAGTTTCTCTAGTGGTATTTGCCCTTCTTTTAGCAACTGAACTGTATATTGAACCAATTGTACTGCTTTATCTGGATCCCTTTCTTGGAGAATTATCCGGACAACCTCTGCTTGTCTCTCCTTAGCCAAGGCACACCAATCCCCCCTCCTGATTTCAAGACCTTTGACTATGATATCTCCTTCGGAAGTTAGCCCAGCATAACGCTTCTTCTTTCCCGTAAAGAATATCACCTCATAGAGGTTCTGGATATCAAGCTCCAACGGCAAGTCCTTGGATATGGCTTGAGCAAACTCTTTTGCCATCTTTAGTATGCCATCTCCTTTTGCTTTGACAAAAAGGCTATCAGTATCTCCATAGATGACTTCTAAGCCCATTTCTTCTGCTTTTTTAACCGACTCCTTGATGAAATATCGTCCCCAAGCAGTGGTGGCTTCTGCACACTCCTTTCGATACCATCGAGCAGCAGACCAACCGGTATAACCATAAAATGCATTCGTTAGGATCTTGATTGCTTGCTGGCGAATGTCGATAAGCTGATATTCAGATGAGCCCCTTTCAAGCCCATCTAGCGCACTTTTAAGCTCACTTCTTCTTGCCACAAGGTCCTTCAGAATTTTCTTGAAAAAGCCGTCCGGCTCCTTCCGAAATCTGTGCCCAACTTCTGGGGCCTCATAATAATTTCCACCTTTCACAACTGTATCCGGTGAGATATTGAATGAGATCATTATTGATGGATACATGGCTGAAAAATCCAAACATACCACATTTTCGTGTAGACCTTTCTTCGGCTCCAGCACAAAGCCACCCACATAGGTCTCACCAACTCCGCCTTTGGATGGCACCAAATCTCCGGTTTTGAAAGCCTCTGCACTCAAAAAAGACTCAACTTGACGCCCGCGACCCATTTTTGATACTTCATCCAAGGGTTGTCTTATCATCCGTGCGAACACATATTGCAATGGCAACATTTTCTCTGCTATGCCAAGTGTGCTTATAACATCCGCCTTTGCATACTCGTAAAGCGTAGCACGTTTCGTCATATTTTCCCAGTATTGGTACATCTCAGAAGGAGATAGGTCAACTCTTTCCGATTTATTCATCACACCTAGGTATTCGGCGACGTTCTCTAGTGTTTTAACCTTGACAAAGTCTATATCTCGCCTAACAACCTGGTACAGATCGATGTTCAGACGCCCCGGGATTGTGACCCTTTTTATTACACCGCCTTGAACCTGTAGAAAGCTGTTATCTTTTCCCAATTTAAGCGATATATCGTGAATCTTGGCTCTTTGATAAATATATGGCCAATCAAAATTATCTGAATTATAACCACAGATGATGTCCGGATTGAATGCATATATAAAATCGATAAATTCTTTAAGAATAGATGATTCATCCTCTGAACTAAGTATTTTAAACTCGCCCCTATTTGTAGCCACGCTTATGATGATTATAGGGTCCTTCTCAGCATTTGGCATACCACTTGGATTAGTCATCTCACAGTCGAATGCCATGATATTAAGGTCTGGACTTTTCTCCATCTTTTGGGCTCTAACTTCGTTTGCCTCAATTGCTACATCAGCGTATTCAACATGAACCGGCGAACCTCTTGCAATGATTCCATCCAATGGGTATAAATCGTTATCGATAATATATCGCACTGCAAATAACACATCAGCTTCTCGCACATCTAGATTAAGGTCGCTGAACCCATCACGCAGAATTGGGACGTGTTGTGGATGACCTACTATTATTTTGAAGGCTCGTATCTTCTTGCCGAAGTCCTTTCTATCGACAATTTCGATCCTCTTTGGTCGAACGATTTCATCGTACCTTTCTGCTGTGACATCCATCATTTTATCTATGCTGGCATTACCGATAGCATAGAAATATGGCTCAAATCTATGATCAAAGACAATCACCTGTCGCCCTTCATCATCCTTGCACCAAAGCCTGATTATCGCTTTACTCTCTTTGGTTATGTAATCTACGTCGACCAGCCAAGCATTAATTTCCATCACACAAAAGATGTAGAAGGAGATGTTAAATACTTACGGTCAAATTTGTTTTTAACATTTAATCTATTTTATGCATAATTAAATGACTTTTGATAAAATCTGTCGAAACAGCTACTGACTTTTGAAAAAAAACTATAAAGTTTATTGGTGTTGGGTGTAAGATAACTGTATGCAAATATTATAAGTTGAAAGCCGGAAATGTAGTATGTTAAACGGTGGCTAACACGGACTATATCTTCCCCAGACATCTCATACCCAAATATACACCTCTTCAGTTTTGACCACAAATCCATTTCGATGTAACCACTCTAGCAGTCCTTTTAAATCTTCAACATCTTTGAAGAGAGTTTTGTCCACTTCCCGATAAATCTGCTCTGCAGTAGCCCTTTCCAATTCTCTTAGAACCATTCCAACATTAAATGCTCTCGCCTGCCCCCGTTCTCTCTTGGCATTGTATTTAATATTTTGAAATAATGGATTTCTTTCTAATTCACTAAACCTATCCAAGAAATTACCCCTTGCGTGTTTCAGAAGAGATAGGTCTACATACTCCTTTCCTTCTGCCCTTGCAAGCGATTTTGCCTCTCTTTTTAAATTCTCCAAACAATATTCAGACTTCATTTTCACTACAATATCTGTGTACTCTTCAGGCATTCTTTCACAAAGAACAACTTCTATGTCATCTTCAATCTTTTTGCAGTACCCTCTCTCTTCTTGATCGGATAACATTATAGAAGGCCTTTTTTGCCTCATAGAAGCGATCTGTAACCACAGGTCTTCATCAATAACTTTTGTTAGGTTTGGTATGTAAGCGTCGGCGTCTATCAACCCGTCTAGGTTCGGAATCGAAACCTCGGATTCAAAGAATCTGTGAAGCATGTCGTTGTGGAGTTGCCTGCCCATGCTTTGGGATCCCACCATCGCCCCCACAATAGAGTACTCACCCGGAAACTTAGCTCTTCTTTTAATTTCAGGGTCCATAATGTTAAATTTCGAGCCTGCTACAGAGCTTAGATAGTTTCTTCCAGCGATAATTCTTTCAGCGACATGAATATCAATCCCATCTCCTATTTTTTGGTTTACACCTTTTCTATATAATTTCGGAGGAAAAAACGACCGAAACTCGGGAGGCAACATCAGTTGCATCGTCTTACATAACTCCAGAGCAAAATCAGTTCTACCCAGGATGGAAGCAAAAGAAACCCCTCCGATATCACCCGAAATAAACGGAGAACTCACAAGCGGAGCTTGTAATGATTCTGCCAATAATGTTTCTGCGTTAAGATTCTCTTCGATTAGTTCGCTAACAAACCCTTGTTCTATGGGAACATCTGCATAGATGTCTTCGCTTTCCAGTTCTTCAAAAGCATCTATTTTTATTGCATACTCTCCTTCCCTAGATTTTGTATAGTCATCTAAAATGGCTGTCTTAATGGGAGAATTGATCTTAATTAGGGTGTAATCTTTCGGTATCCTCTTAGAAGAGGGAAAGAATGCCACTAATGAGTTTTGAGGACAGTTTCTAAGAGCAGAAAGCCCTTTGCATGTGTAACCCCTGTGCCCTAATCTAAGCCAACCAGATCTGATTTTGATTGGAACCACATAATAACATACCTCATCCAGCTTAGCCCCATGTGAGGCATGATGTAGATTTTTCATCCAATTGTGTGTTTCTTGTATCCGCTTATTTTCAGACATAAGAAAATCGCTGTTTAGTTGGCGATTCCATGGGTGCCTTACCTCGCTGTGTCTTCTCCACAGAAACCATTCTTTGCCCTCTAGGTGTCTCATCTTTTACCCACCTATCTCATTAGAAAATTTTAGTCTAATTGTTTTAACTAGAGTTTACATCATGCATAAATCATATGTATAAAATACAAATTCAAGCTTTAATAATTGTTTAAATAATTATTAAGGGTTTGGTTGGATAGGGTGTTAAAAGTGGTAATTAATATTTATAATTTCTGTGGTTAGTGGAAGTAGTCGCCGATAAATAGCTCAACTAACTCTCCTAAAACTCCAACCCAAAACATAATTCTTTTTCAATTTAGAGTCGTCAACTTTTTTTCCATTTAAAACTCTCCTATAAAACTCTATTATTTCACTTACATTCTTATCCGTATCAATAAAGAAATTATTTATCCCCCTGTTTACTAATTGTGAGCTCTTAGCTAACAATCCCAATTCTTTTTCATTTATTATTTCACTGCCATTAAAGATATGATTTACAATAAATTTTCCCCCCTTTTCGTCTTTTAGGACCCCCTCTGAAAGTTCATGTCTAAGAGTCATCAATCTTATCTTTCCATGCACAAAAGCTATAAAGTTCTTATTCTTAAAAGCAGTCATCTCCCATAAGGATAATTCAGGAGATATTATCGGTAGTGAATTTTTTAAAGAAAAATATTCTAAATCATAATCATTAAAACAATTGACATTATAATCAAAATGAATTGGAATCTTTAATCCTAAATTCAGACTACCTAGATTTCCAGCTAAGATTCCGTCTGGTTTCAATTCATCGATTTTCTTCTTTATCAAACCTATATCTTTATCAAGCATTATTCTTGGAGTTGCTCCAAAAAATTTACATTTAATCTCTTTTTTTAGTTGGGAGAAATCTTCTGCAAACAAATCATAATAAACAATGTCTGCCCCATTATTGGCAGCAGAAATCGCATCTTGATAACTATAAACCCTGACCATCAACTTTTTAGGGTTACCTCCCCCTATATCTCTTTTAAAATCAGGAAATAAAACCTTAATCTTTTCTCTATCAATTTTAACATCTTTTATTTTAACTTCGTAAGTTTCCTTATTCAAAATATTGCTCTCTCCAGTTGCTTTTTCTCTGTTAAAAATATCAAAAGAACTGAATTTGCCTTCTGTAAACCCCCTGTAAAAAGCGCTCTCTAAATTGTTCATCATTTTAGAAGTAATGTTAAAACTTCCATCATAAAAATCATCAATAGCTTTTCTGTAGGTTTCAGTTACAGTCGCAACATAGTAAGGAGTTCTCATCCTACCCTCAACTTTCATGGAATCTATGCCAAGACCAATAACTTCTGGAATTTTTTTAATTAAACAAAGCTCCTTTGTAGAAAGGTAATACTCTCCATTGTATTTTTTTCTGCAAGGTTGTGCGCATTTTCCTCGATTACCGCTTCTTCCACCAAGAAAACTTGAAAAAATACAGCTTCCAGAAACCGAAACACACAAAGCACCGTGACAAAAAATCTCTAATTCACCACGATAACTCTTTCTTATTTCTTTTATTTCCTCTTTACTCAATTCTCTAGCAAGGTTTATTCTGTCTGCATTGGAAAGCAAATTAGTATGGTAAGAGTTCATTACTCCTGCTTGTGTAGATATATGCACTTTTAAATCCGGAAAATTTTCCTTAATAAACTCAATAAAAGAAATCTCTTGTATTATCACCGCATCAATTCCAGAAGAATAAGCAAAAGATAATTGTCTAAAGAAATCTTTGATTTCATCATTCTTAACAAGAGTATTCATAGTCAAATCAATCTTCACATTATTTGACTTACATATTCTGATAGCTTCCTTGAGGTATTCCTCATTAAAATTAGTCGCAAATTCTCTTGCATTGAACTTCTTCATTCCAAGATAAATAGCGTCAGCCCCTCTAGAAACAGCCGCTTTTAGATTAGCCATACTACCAACAGGAATTAGGAGCTCTATTTTCTTCGTTGGGGTTTTGTAGATTAAACTCATCACACAAACGATAGGCAAGAGTATGATAAATGTTTGTGGTCAACGTTAATTTATGTATAATAAAAAGACTCTAGAAATTGATGAATGAAGAGTATTTGAAATACTTTCCCAAAAAATCTTTTTATCCGAACCAGAAGAAAGCGATGGGCGAGATTTATCGAGCCGTTTTAGACGAAAGGATCGTCTTATTTGAAGGTGCATGCGGAACAGGAAAAACTCTTAGCTCCCTCGTACCATCCTTACATGTTGCAAAAAGTAGTGGTAAGACCGTTTTAATAGCCACAAACGTCCATCAGCAAATGCTTCAATTCATAGACGAAGCCAAGGAAATCAAAAAAGCGGCAAACATCCACGCCATCGTTCTAAAAGGCAAACTACACATGTGCCCTCTCGAAAAGGGCTATGAGGAGTGCAATCTGCTGAGGGAAAACACATACAGACTAATCGAGCTAGAGCAACTACAAGCAGATGTGGGGACTATTAAATCCCTTAGAAAGCTCTCGTGCGAATATCTTGCCAATATTCTTCAAGCAGATATGACAGAATTCTATAACTGGCTTTCATCGGACGTGAGAACACCAGAGGAAGTCCATGAGCGTGCAATCGTAGATGAAATGTGCGGATATGAATTGTTAAAAAGAAGTATGCGTGACATAGATTTAGTCATCTGCAATTATCACCATCTGTTAAACCCTGATATTCTGGCAAAATTTTTGTCATGGCTTGGATGTGAGCTAAGTGACGTCATAGCAATATTCGATGAAGCCCATAATATAGAATTTGCAGCCAGATCTCATGCTTCACTCAAGCTGAAAGAGCAATTTATAGAGAGGGCGATGAACGAGGTAAGTGGCGTTGACGTTGATGGAAAAAAGATTTACACATTTCTCAATATCTTGAGAGATACGCTACGAGATACATACGAGTCTAGGTTTGGCTTTGGCGAGAGAGAGCGTATTGGCACAGAGTGGCACGATATTCGCATAAGAGATCCTACGGGCACGAAGGATTTGTTGAGCGAACGTATTTTTCAACATATACCGAATATAAATAAATTAGTGGAAAAGGCATATTTGATAGGCAAAGAACTCGACTCGATGTATCGTAATCAGTATAGGGAAGGTTTGTCTGATACGTTAAAAACGTCTTACTTGCTGGCTGTCTCATCTTTCCTCAGAGATTACTTAAAACTGGCAAGTGACCCAGGCTATTATCCGTTGATAAATGTTCGACGGGAAGATAACGAGATAACTGGCAGGATTGAACTTTCTGTGTGTATTCCTAAAAATTTTACTCAACCCCTGTTCGAATCACTATATTCAGCGATTCTAATATCTGCTACCCTAAGACCATTTGAAACGATCAAGAGTACGCTGGGCATTAACCGAAGTACTACGGAGATTTCGTATGCCACTCCGTTCCCCAAGGAGAACAGACACACCATTGCAGTAGCAACTCCGCCGTTATTTTTGAAGAATAGAGATGATCCAGAAATTGTGAAGCTAATCCGAGGTGTGTTAGAGGAAATCATAGATCAGTCAGATGGAAATGTTCTGATGTTCTTCCCAAATTATGGTGAGGCTGAGAGATATCATGGTATTTTGGATACAAATATCCCAATGTTTCTGGATGAGGTCGGCATCTCTCCGGAAGATATTAAAAAAAAGTTCTTTGAGATCGGAGAATCAGGCAAAAAAGCAGTACTGCTCACATACCTATGGGGCACATTGACAGAGGGAGTAGATTACCGGGGTGATAGGGCAAGAACAGTTGTAGTAGTGGGCGTAGGTTATCCTGCTCTAGGTGATAGAGTCCGAGCGATCCAATATGCATATGATCACGAGTTCGGCCCTGGAAGAGGATGGGAATATGCCATTGAGATACCAACTATAAGAAAGGTAAGGCATGCAATGGGTAGAGTTGTAAGGTCCCCAGAAGATTATGGCGCACGGGTGCTTTTGGATGCCAGATATACCAGTGAATCTCCTGAAATCATGGGGAGATATTCCGTGTTCTGGAGTATTCCACCAGATGAGCGGTCGGAAATCGTAGATGTAGAAACAGAAAAGGTCAAATATTCACTGATGAACTTCTTTAATGATATCCAAAAAAGCAGAAGTCAATTCAACTCAATACGCTGAATTCTACTGTTATAACAACTAATCCAGATTAAATAATCCAAAACATATATCTTTTAAAAACCGTCTCGCTTGTATCCAGATAAGATTTGATTTGCATAAAAGCAATTCAGCAAAACTTAACTTTTTTTATATGATCTCCTATGTTTTCACTAAAAGATACTTCATCTTATATATCCAACTCTTGGAAAATATGCTTTCGCATTTGCTTTTCTAGGCGATTCTTTTCCTGTGGGGGTGGCTAATAGACTTTAGTACCCTAGGTTTGGCATTCTTGTTAAACATATCAACCGAAAATTTTAAAGTGCAGAAATTGAAAAATTTTAAGTAAAGAAATTTCAATATTAATGTTCGGTGATCAATGATGGAAAAAGATATAGGAGAAATCCAAGAAGAAGAGGTATCAGAAGAGGAAGTATCAGAAGAGATTTACCATTCTAGTGACGACTATTACTGGTTAAAGGTGGAAGATGAAAATCTGCGAATAGGGTTTACTCCCACAGGTGCAGAAGTTCATGGAATAAAAACCATATCGATTAAACCTGTGGGAACTTACCTTGCTAAAGATTCTGCTTTCGGTGGGTATATGGGTTTCACTGCAGGTGGGTTATATATACCTGTTTCAGGAACAATAATTGAGTCAAACTTTGATCTAAGGAGTAATCCCAATTTAGTTAATAGCGACCCCGAAGAGAGTGGCTGGTTAATCAAAGTTAAACCTTCTAAGTTTGAGGAGGAAGTCGAAGAATTAGAAAAAGTCATAACAGAAGAAGCCGTTCCAGAAGATTCCGTACCAGGAGAGTTAGATAAGTCTTCGGAAAAAGAAATAAAAGAAGAATAGCGTGAAAATAAAAAAGAATATCGCCAATGTGATGAATTTAGGATTGGCAAAACCTTTACAACACAGCTTTTTAGTTTGATTAATCTAATTCATGGATGAAGCTGCAATGCAAAAAAAAGAAAATAAATTTAAAGATTTCTGATAGACCTTACTTTATTTTAGAGGACGCTTAAAATGCGTGACAGTCAGCCGCTTCAAGAGCTGAGAGACCTGCATGACAGCCATCTATAAACTTGTGCGTGTTCATAATTTGGGCATATAATGTTTCCCTTTTGGTCCTACTCTCGAGGTAGTTCCTTACCCAAAATCCTTCGCAATACCATGTTCCGATTATATTGTTCTTTGTATCCCCTACTGCTACGATTATAGCATCTATATCCCAACCATCTCTGACTAACTCAACAAAAGTGTGTGTTATACTTCCAGTTTCTATTGCTAGTTCTTCTTCATTATTTGCATTGGATACATATAACAGCACTAGTGCTCTTTCTTCACTTCTCCCTTCCCCCCTTCCATTAATAATATATAAACCAGCCTTAGTAATATATTCACCACGAACAATATATGCATTTGTAAAATTAAGTCCCTCTTCTATCAGTGTTTTTTTAGCTAATGTCATGTAGTAATCATCATAGTTTGATGATATTTTTGGGGCGGTATTTTGTGTAGATGTAGGAGTTGGCGTTGGTGTTGAAGTTGGTACTTTAATTGATAATGCCGGTGCTGTTCGTGTAGGCAAGGTGGGTGAAGGCGCGGGTTCAGGCTCAGACACGCATCCCGAAATACCCATAGTAGCTACAGCTCCTGCGACTGCGAGAGACTTTAGGAATCTACGTCTTCCTATTTTCATAGTTTCTGCTGTCTTCATAGTTATTATTTTTAATAATCCACTATCTAATATAAAGATTTCAATTTGCTTGCGTGTAAAATCTCTATCAACCAAAGATTATAGAATATTAATTCACTAAAAAAATTAGACTATCTATTCAGATCTTACAGTCCACTTATCGCTAAGATCATCATACTTTCAGATCAAGTGTTGTTGATATAGGGCGAAAGAATCTATAAGTTTACTTTTCGATAGAATTTTTGAAGGGAGAAGGGAAAAAAACTAAACAAGAAAGTCTCGAAAGATTAGGATATTTCTATATAAATGGAACTTCTGCCTTGATACTAGTTGATAAAGATTCAATTTCGGAGACATATCTAACATCTGAAGAGGGGTGCAGATTCTTAATAAAGAGTGAAAAAACACATCACAATTAATATGCTATTAAGGATCGATTGGTTACGTTCATGCAGTTTTAAACCATATTTCACCAGATTCCATTCTTCGATTAAGCCACTTTTTCAATTGTTTTTTGTCCAGGTCCTAATATAGGGAATGAGTAAGATAAGTCCCAGTAAATCTGTCAATACTCCAGGTGTGATAAGGAAAACTCCGCCTGCTAGTATAAGCACTCAATCAAACATTTGATTTGTTGGCAGTATGCCATTTTTCAGATCCTTTTGCAATTTTTTAAGAACTGATAAGCCTTGCCATTTAGCCATAAATGCACCTAAAATCCCTGTTAGAACGACTAGAACAATTACGTTCAACTTACCCATTCTCTGACCAATTTCAATCAATAGAAATAGTTCAATAATTGGTGTCAGAACGAAGACCATAATCAGTTTACGCAACATTTTCAACATCTCATTTTTTTGCTATACAACTTGTAAATTAAAACGGATATTCCCAACACGAAAACTCCAAACTCTACGCTGTTTGAGAATTGTACATAACTTTTTAGGGGCAGTAGATAATTCACTGTGCCTGGTGCAACGGTTGAGATGACATTTGTAGCGATTATCTTTTCTGTAACAGGATCTTTTACTATCTCCAGCCCGAGTTCGGCATCTATCATAATATTTCTTATGGAGAAAGGATAGAATGGTATGATTCCCATATCGAAGACGTCCAGGAACAAATGGCTGCTTAGATATACTAAAGCGATTGCGATTTTTTTTGTGACTTTGTCTTCAGATAGGACATCACTAAGCACATCGGAATGAAGACGTTATGCAATGTACCTCTATGCACGAGAAAGTAGTCCAAATCGGGGAATAACGAGACGGGCAGTAGCATTAAGATCGATCGAACGTCGTCATAAAATATCAACAACATGAGCATTGGAACTATTATATGCATGCTAGCGTTCGCCATCTTCTAAATCCTCTCTTTTCGTGCCGAATTATTTTCAATAAACCGTAACGCTTTTCACAGAAGGTAGTGTCATCAGAGCATTTATGAGGTCACCAGAAGCTTTTACATTGGTTATTATAGTTAGTTTGGGATCTTCCGTGAAATAGGGATCGTCTGTTACGGCCTGTCGAATGCTTATCCCCTGCTTTGCTATCAGGGATGCGACGTCTCCAAGTATGCCTGTCTTCTGGGCATCTTGCGGGATTATTATCATGACGCTAAGGCCAAGTAACGGTGCAACATCCTTCAGAAAAGTTATTGAATGAAGGTTCTGGAAGAGCTTTTTGAGCTTTTCGTCCCCTAGGATGACATTAGTAGTTGCATTTACAACCCTTCTGTCTACGCCGATCTCCTTTGCTATCTGCGTGTGGGGTATCTCTATGGCGCCAGAAACAACCTTTCCTTCTGAATTGATCTGAAAACCTCTTTCCAGAAGAAGTCGAATTACCTTTTCCTGTGCTGGAAAATGGCTGAATTTTTTTATGATTTCTGTCCACATACTAACTATCCCTCTTTCACCTATATGTCATATTATGCATTATATTAAACCCTACAAAGAGTTTATGCGACAGATTAACGGATAGTTGAGAAATTAAAAAGGCAATAATAAGAAAAGGTCTTTTCTTGATATTTTTTTTCTTTGCTAGACGTGACATACCTAAAATTTTATTATGTGTTGGCCATTTCATAGGGTGCAAAGTTTGCAATGGGGAATAAAAAAGCATATTAGCACCACAAAGGATTTCCCAGAAGCTAGAATTTAAGATAGTGTTTGCAATGGTTGATTTTTTTGTGTAGCTGTATATCTATCCGGCAGGTTATGATAAAATAATACTATAGATTAGTTATTTATGTGCCCTGCTTCCATCCACTGACATACTCTCTTTGCTCAGCACTCATTTGATCTATATCGATTTGAAGCGATTTTAGCTTCAATCTGGCAACTAACTCGTCTATTTCCTTAGGCACATCATAAACTTGATTTTTCATCCCATGAGCATGCTCTGCTATGTATCGAACGCAAAGTGCTTGTAATGAGAAACTCATATCCATGACCTCTATGGGGTGTCCGTCGCCACCGGCGAGATTGACCAACCTCCCTTTGGAAAGCAAATAGATTTTCTTGTCCCCGAGATCATATTCATCGATGTTTGCCCGAACTTCTCTGATACCTTTTGCTATATCATTTATTTGATCTATATTAATCTCAATGTTAAAATGGCCTGCATTGGCTAAAATGGCGCCATCAATCATCGATTTAAAATGTTTTTTGGTGATGACATCCTTGTTTCCTGTAGTGGTGATAAACAAGTCGCCAATCTTTGCGGCCTTGTCCATTGGCATTACCCTGTATCCATCCATCCGAGCTTCTAATGCTCGAATTGGGTCCACCTCTGTTATTATGACGTTTGCACCATGACCTTTGGCTCTCATGGCAACTCCCCTGCCACACCAACCGTAACCTGCTATTACAACGTTTTTACCCGCAATCAGCAGGTTTGTTGTTCGGATGATACCATCTAAGGCAGATTGACCGGTACCATATCTGTTGTCAAATAAGAACTTCGTACTAGCATCGTTTACTGCAATTACAGGAAATTTCAATTTGCACTCAGCTTGCATTGCTCTTAGACGATGGACTCCTGTGGTTGTCTCCTCACATGCTCCGATGATGTGTGGCAATAGATCGCGACGATCGGTATGAAGTTTGAAAATTAGATCTGCTCCGTCATCAACGGTAATGTCTGGATTATGGTCAAGCACGGCTTCTATCGCTGCATAGTACTCCTCTGTAGAGCAATCATGCTTTGCATAGCATTCGACATTTTTTTGTTGATTCAGTGCAAGAGCCACATCATCCTGGGTGCTCAGTGGATTGCAGCCCGTGATAGCGACTTCTGCACCTCCCGCAACTAATGTTTCGGCCAGAGCAGCTGTTTTAGCCTCTACGTGGAGTGCCATTCCAATCATGTGCCCTTTGAGAGGCTTCTCAATCTCAAATTGACCCCGCAGCTCTTCCAAAACTGGCATGTGCCTTCTTGCCCATTCTATCTTTAAAGTACCTTTTTCGTTCAATGTACCTGTCCCCGTTTATTGAGGAGTAATATATTGTATCGGCATATAAATCCTGAGTATAGAGTTATCATAGTCACAGCCATTTTGAAGTCCATCGCCGCGTTTAAAACAAATTGACTTTATGCAAGAACGGGACAAAATCAATTCATCACTTGAAAAATAGGCTGTTTTTACTCCCTATTTTTAATATTTCTTTAGTAGATGGTTTCTCTGGTAGCGAGCCATCAGATCACATGCCACTTCCTCCGTTCTTCCTTTTAATCATTTAATTTCTTCATTTTGCCGCTCAATCTTTTGAGTTAATACTGTTTGTCCATTTATTTATTGATATGCCCGGATCTTCAATTTTTGAGTCCATGTCTCGTTTTTATGTTATTTTTTGTTTCTCTATACACTCTTCAGTTGGAACAATTATCGGGATTTTTAGTGGTAGGGGGTTTTCATGATCCAAGACTCTACCGTTTTTCCCTATTTTTCTTCAGGCTAAATTGCCATTCCTTTTCATAAAGATAGGTGGTACGATAAATATTTTAAGCAGTCCTTGGAAATAGTTAGTTCGATGTTTGACAAGAGACACATCATTTCGATGAGGGATTTCTCCCGAGTAGAGATCGACCATATTCTCCAAAAGGCCGAAAAACTTGAGACATTTGCTTCAAAAAGGAGTTCTGATCTCTTAAAAGGTAAGATTTTGGCGATGTTGTTCTATGAACCTTCCACCCGTACTAGGCTTTCTTTTGAGACTGCTATGAAGCGATTGGGTGGAGAGACCATCAGCATGGTCTCTGCTGAGACCAGTTCGGTGGCAAAAGGTGAGATGCTGGCAGATACCATCAAGGTAGTGGGGGAATATGCAGATGTTATAGTGCTACGTCATCCAAAAGAAGGTTCGGCAAGGATGTCCGCAGAGATGTCAGACGTTCCTATCATAAATGCTGGTGATGGTGCAGGTCATCATCCAACCCAGACATTGCTCGATTTGTACACGATCAAGCGAGAAAGCCATCTTCACAACCTGAACATAGTGCTAATCGGCGATCTTAAATATGGTAGGACAGTTCACTCGCTTGCTTATGCTCTATCACTATATGGTGCTAACATATCTTTGGTTTCACGGGAAGATCTTTGCATACCAAGTGATATCACAGAGGATCTGAAAAAACGCGGAATAAATGTGTATGAGACCACCAAATTGGAAGATGTTATGGGGGATGCAGATGTCGTCTATGTCACGCGTATCCAAAAGGAAAGGTTCCCAGACCTAAGCGAGTACCAAAAGGTTGCAGGAAGCTATCGAATTTCGTTAAAATCCCTGAAAAACTGCAAAGAAGACATGATAATCATGCATCCTCTCCCACGTGTAGATGAGATAGATACAGATGTTGATTCCACTAAACATGCTAAATATTTCAAGCAAGCTTTTTATGGCGTTCCAGTCAGGATGGCAGTTTTGTCCTTGGTGCTGGGGTGTGATATATGAAAAAAGAGATGCGTGTTCCTCCGATCCGAAACGGTACTGTAATAGATCATATCGCACCTGGACAGGCATTAAATGTGCTCAAAATACTTGGCATCATTGGGGCATCCAATGCGGTAGTCAGCGCAGTTATGAATGTGCAGTCTAAGAAGACACATACAAAAGACATCGTAAAAGTTGAAGATCGAGAGCTAAAGCCGCATGAAGTGGACAAGATTGCTCTAATTGCACCATTAGCCACAATCAATATTATCCGTAACTATAAGGTAACCAAAAAAGACAAGGTAATTTTGCCAGATACAGTTGCTGGTGTTGTGAGGTGTGCTAACCCGAATTGCATCTCGAACACACATGAGCCGGTAACATCCAAGTTCACTATTAACAAGTCTCAGAGTCAAATACGATTAAGATGTATCTATTGTGAGAGGACAATCTCTGAGAATATTGTAGACCATCTTTTGTAGCGACTGACAGGTCTGTGAAATAAAACATCTTCGTCAGCCCAAATCCACATCCTATCTATCTAATGTAATAACACCCTAAACTAAGTCTTAATCTGATTGCTACAGCCTATCAGCTCGGATTATGATGGTTGGATTTTTATCAGTTCATTAAGAAGATTAGTGGATTAAAAGAGGTCATATATTTATAGTAGCATTTATAGTAGCGATTGAGAATGTTTTGCCGCTGCTAAGAAATAGAATAGAACAACTGAAATTGCAGTAGTAAAAGCGGTATCATTATAATTCTTATTTATTTATCGATTGGTAATCTATTCTTTTTTTGTTTTTGTCAAACTTCAATCATAGCTATACTGATTGGCGGGAAATATACCTTCCTCCACATCTCCTTTATATTTTTTGGAAGCCTCCAAGATGATCTCTCTTAAGTTTGTGTATCTCTTCACAAATCTTGGAACGAAGTCATAGAAGCCTAGGAGATCATGGGTTACCAAGACCTGTCCATCACAGTGAGGCCCTGCACCAATGCCAATGGTAGGAATCTCTAACTCGTTCGTGATATTTTTTGCCAGTTCTGATGGCATGCATTCCAATATGATTGAGAATGCTCCTGCTCTTTCGACAGCCTTTGCATCTTCCATTACCCTTTTTGCTTCTTCCGGGTTATTGCCCTGGATTTTGTAACCCCCCATTTGATGTATGTGTTGTGGCATCAAGCCAATGTGCCCCATGACAGGTATGCCAGCCTCAGTCAGCGTTCTGATTTTATCCTCAAAAGCCAAACCGCCTTCTAGTTTGACGGCTTCAGATCCCGCTCGGATCAATCTACCCGAATTTTTTAGAGCCTCTTCTGCACTAAAATATGACATGAAAGGCATATCGCTGACCACAAAAGCCTTCTTTACTCCTTTAGAAACTGCTTTTGTGTGATGGATAATATCCTCCATCGTCACTGGAATGGTATTCTCATAGCCCAAGACAACATTCCCCACGGAATCTCCAACTAACAATATATCTATTCCTGCTTCATCCAATATCTGTGCTAGGAGGCAGTCATAGGCAGTAAGCATGGTAATCTTCTTTCCTAATCTTTTCATCTCCATCAATCTTGGTAAGATGACTTTATTACCTTTCATTCCCCCTCCTTTGAAAGCTTCTCTAGAAGCTCTTTAGCTCTATCTAATCTTATTTTTCCTTCCCTAACAAGAGAACTTGCAACCGTATCCACCATATCGCCGGTTGAGCCTGCCATGACTGCAATGTTTCTTGCATGCAAGGACATATGACCTCTTTGTATTCCTTCTGTTGCTAAAGCACGAAGTGCAGCAAGGTTTTGTGCCAAGCCAACCGATGCCATGATCTCTGCTAGTTCCGAAGCGGTTTTTACTCCAAGTATCTTTAAGTTCGCTATGGCTACTGGATGTACCTTGGTTGCACCGCCAACCAGACCAACCGCAATGGGTAATTCTATCGATCCTACCAGATCTCCGTCTTCGTTTTTCTCATATTTTGTCAATGGTCTATATCTGCCGGAGATAGATGCATATGCGTGCGCACCTGCCTCTATGGCTCTTGTATCATTGCCAGTAGCTAATGTCACTGCAGTAATGCCATTCATTATGCCCTTATTGTGGGTTGCGCATCGATATGGATCTGCAGCAGCAAAATAATATGCCTGTAGTATAGCATCAACTACATCATCTCCTCCTAATGTCTTTTTGGAAAAAATCGCTTTTGACCTTGCCAATCGCTTGTCTGCCAAATTAGATACTATTCGAAGATATGTCCTGCAAGATGTCAGTTGCTCAATTAGGGGTGCCACCGTCTCACACATTGTATTGACCGTATTGGCTCCCATGGCATCTCTACAGTCCACAAGCAGATGAACGATTACCATTTTGCCAGTTAGAGTTTCAATAGTTCTCACTTCGATGTCTTTAGCACCGCCGCCGAATTTTAATAGGGTCGGATCTTGTTCGTTCGCTGTTTCCAAGATTTTTTTTCTTGCTCCTAGGATGGCATTTTTTGCCCCTTCTATATCCTCACAAATAAGCTGAATCTGTCCAATCATTATTGGCTCTGTAGTATTGACTGTAAATCCCCCCTTATCCCTCGCCATTTTGGCGCCGTTGCTGGCAGCAGCGATTACGGAAGGCTCTTCTATAGCCATTGGTATGAGGAGGTCTTTTCCATTGATGACGAAGTTTGTAGCAATACCTAAGGGAAGCTCTATGAATCCAATTACGTTCTCTATCATCTTGTCTGCTTGATCTATGCTAAGTGCACCGCTTTTCCTGATATTTTCGACTGACTCCTCATCCAAGTTTGCGAAATCCCGCACCTTTTCTAACCTTTCTTTGGGATTGAGTTTATATAGACCTGAAATCCTCGACGTTTTATTCATTCAAGTTACCTCTCTGATTGGCTCAAATTTCGTGCCATAGCAAATAACGCCCTCTGGACCTTTCTCAGCTATTTTTCTAAAGACAGATTTTACCTTCATGCCAATCTCAATTTCATTTGGATCACAGACTATCTGAGTTGTCATGCACGGTCCCTCATTTAACCTGATGATTGCAAGCACATAAGGAGTCTGCCTTTCAAAACCTTCTGAAGCAGAATAGATTACCGTATAAGTAACTACTTCGCCAATGCCTTTGAACTTTCGCTTCTTTATTTTACCTTCCCTTCTACAAGCGGGACACATTGCACGTGGTGGAAAGTAGCATTCCTCACATGTTAAACATTCGGTTCCTATTAAATTGTACCTTGCAGGTATTTTTCTCCAAAATCTTGGGACTGCCATATGATCACCTATTTATGCTTAGTATATGTACTACTGCCGTTCCACCGGTTCCGCCAACGTTATGGGTTAGGCCAACTTCCGCACCTCTAACTTGCCGCTTACCCGCATCTCCTCTCAGCTGAAGGGTAATCTCAACTGCTTGTTTTATTCCCGTCGCTCCAACAGGATGTCCACATGCCTTCAAGCCGCCAGAAGGGTTCACCGGAATTTTTCCATCCAAAGCAGTCACGCCCTCTTCAGTGGCAGGTCCACCCTTGCCTTTTGGAACGAAGCCAAGGTCCTCTATTGCACAGATTTCAGCTATGGTGAAACAATCATGCACCTCAGCCAAGTTGATATCCTTGGGCTTGACGGATGCCATCTTGTATGCTTTTTTTGCCGCATGTACCGTTGCATCCAACGTAGTAATTTCTCTTCTATCATGGAGAGATATAGTATCAGTTGCCTGTGCTGATGCCTTTATATACACAGGCGAATCTGTGTAATTTTTTGCAATTTCAGCTGGTGCAAGTACAACAGCTGCTGCACCATCGGTTATGGGGGAGCAATCTAAAAGTCGAAGAGGATCAGCAACTAATGAAGAGTTCATGACCTCATCAACCGATATTTCTCTACGATATTGAGCTTTTGGATTCATGGTCGCATTGAGATGATTCTTCACGGCTACCATGGCAAGCTGCTCTCTCGTAGTACCGTATTTGTGCATGTGCAGTCTTGCTATCATTGCATACAAACCCGGAAAAGTCGCGCCCATGAGCACTTCCCATTCTCTATCGGCAGCCGAAGCGAGAGCATCTATTGCCCCCTTGGTTCCTACGTCAGTCATCTTCTCCGCTCCTCCTGCTACTACTATATCGTGGTATCCAGAAGCGACCGCAATCACCCCCTGCGATAATGCGGCTCCACCAGAGGCACATGCAGCTCCTAAGCGAACGGATGGCACATGTAGCGAAGCCAGTCCTGCATAGTCCGCTATTAGGGAGCCTATATGCTCCTGGTCAACGAATTTGCCTGCACTCATGTTTCCCACATAAAGGGCATCTATATCTTCTCCACCTACGGAGGCATCTTCCAAGGCACTCATTCCTGCTTCGACGAATATATCACGAAATGATCTGTTCCACACCTCACCGAAATTTGTAAATCCCACTCCAATTATAGCAACCTCTTTCACCTATACCACTCCCTTGTGCTTTGCGTATAGTGCATAGTCTAAGTATAGTGCACCTTTCAATAGTTCTAGGACAGTAGGTGCTTTGCCTCTAATTTCCTCGATTTCATCCTTCATAACAATGCTAAATGAATCGCTACCTGCCCCAGAGCCAAAAGATGTCATAAGTATTCTAGAGCCTGGTTTTGCCTCATCGAAAACAGCTGCAAGACCGATCAAGGATGAAGCAGAGTAGGTGTTACCCAACTTTGGAACTACCAAACCTGGTAGAATTTGCCCTTTTTTGAATCCAAGTTTTTTTGCTACACGCAGAGGGAACTTGCCGTTCGGTTGGTGAAACACCACAAAGTCGTAGTCTTCAGGCTTCGCGTCAACCTTTGTCATCAAGCCTTTTGTCGCGGAAATGATGTGCCTGAAATATGCTGGCTCACCAGTGAATCTACCCCCATGTAGTGGATAACTCATTCCCTCACGCCGCCAGAAGTCTGGCGTATCAGTCGTAAAAGAAAATGTATCCTCTATCTCAGCGATGACATCCTTTTTTCCGATGATGTATGCGGCACCACCTGCAGCTGTCGTATATTCGAGAGCATCTCCCGGTGCAGCCTGTGAGACATCAGATCCAATTGCCATGCCATATTTGATAAATCCAGCAGCAACTGCACCCATGCAGGCTTGGATTGCTGCTGTGCCAGCCTTGCAAGCGAACTCAAAATCTGCAACGGTCAAATTGGGCGTTGCTCTAATTGCCTCTGCGACTATTGTCGCAGTTGGCTTAACAACATATGGGTGACTCTCTGATCCTACGTATATTGCTCCTATTTCTTTAGGATTGATATTGCTTCTGCGAGTTGCATTTCTTGCCGCCTCTACTGCAATGGTCGCAGTGTCTTCATCCGTATCTGGAACTGATTTTTCATATACCTTCAATCCTTTTTTGATGCTTTCAGGGTCGTCCCCCCAAACTCTCGCAATTTCCTCTACCCTGATCCTATAGCGTGGAATATATACTCCGTAGCTTGTGATTCCAATGCTCATTTTCCTCCCCTCAAAGATTCGATAATTTGTTTTATGGAAAAAGTGGTTCTCATTAATGGGATTTGTTCTATTTCCGCGATCTTTCTCGCAGTCGGATCTATTTCTGATCTGTCAAGTCCTTGGAGTACTACGGCACCAGGTTTTAGATTAGCTACCCTGATCGCTACCATCGGCGATTTGCCTGTCGAGAGTTTGGTAAAAATCAATGCTCTCTCTGTGGACCATCCATATAATCTATAAAATTCGTTTGAAGATAATTCTAGAATCGCTTTTATGCTGTCTATGATGGTATAACCGTTGATAACCTTGTTGAAATCTCCAAAGATCTTCTCAGCGCTGATTAGCTCGGCAAAATTTTCAAGCAGAATCGGCGTCGAATATTCATACATATCATAAATTGCGTTGGTGTTGAAGCCACTACGCAGTATGTTTTCATAGGAGGTAAGTTTTTTACCTCCCTTTTGTAGGTCCAATTCTAGTAATGCATCCACAATTCTGCTAACAATTAAGGTGCCAGGAGATTTCCTTCTCCCAGATTCGTAGTCACTGATAACAGAAGGCGACAATCCTAAAGATTTTGAGAGTTCTATCTGCGAAATCTCAAAGTTTTTTCTCCATTTCTTAAGCGTTTTACCTGGACAATCAGATAGCGTTATCTCCCCTGCCATTTTCTCTGCTAATCTCTTACGAGTGTCTTTATCACCCATCGTATAGGTAAAAAACATAAAAGGTTATAAATTTAACGAATAAGACATCGACATTAGACGTATTTTATGGGGCTTTAGAGATTTGAATTCTCTTTATAAGAACCATAGTGTAATGCGGAATCGAAGATTTTTGGATGTACTTTACAAATATAATTAATCTTGCACAAAGCTGCACCAAGAGGTACGTAGAAGGAAAAGAAAAATGATTAATAAAACGAAAGCTTAACAATTTGTGAGAGAGGGCTAGAAGCAAAAGAGGTGAATAGAGACTCATGGAATATCGTATAAATTATATAGAATCTTTACGACGCATTGTTGATTTATGTGATAGATTAAAGGAGGATACCGTAAAAAATTATTACAGCGATCAGGATTCTACTTCTAACACATATTTCTGCTATTATCCTCACTATCGACAAAGATTTGATTTGATAAAAAGAATATCAGAAATATGTAACATGTTCGGGGTTAAACATTTAGAAGAAAATAAAAACACGCTGCTCGGATGCATTCGAAGGTTGAATGATCCAAGGTATCTTGCCGAAAGAAAGGAGTTTGAAGGTAATATAAATAGTGTCAAAAATATTTTTCAAGATTCAGAGAAAGAAACCAATGATAAGCTTTCATTTCTAAGCCATATTGAAACCAAAAGATTGGATGAAGCAATTCATTGTTATTTCGAAGGATGTAATACTTCAACGGTAGCAATGGCATTCTCTGCAATTGAATCTAGGCTCCTGTATCTTATGAAATCAGCTCAACCAAAAGAAACACAGCTCGATGAAACGACATTGGGGAATTCTATAGTCGAATATCTTGATAATAAAGAGAAATATAACAATATTATCCCAAAAAGACATGAGCCACTTTTAGAATTAAGTAATACTTACGAAATATTTTCCGTGCACCCTAAAAAAGAGACTATAGCCAGAGCCATTACAATCACAGCATTAAGTTCAACGCTTGATTTTTTATTGGATCCTGAATTAATTGAAACTCCCAAAGAATCAGTATAATTTCCTTATTCCGAGATAATAGGGCGTACTTCTATTTCGATATATGGGGCTGCGGAGATTTGAACTCCAGTCACAAGACCCCCAGTCTCATAGGATAACCAGACTACCCTACAGCCCCCCTAGCGAGTCACAAACTTTTAATGCGATTCTCTATCTCAGAACCAATCTCGGTTAGACTGTATGTTTTGCCTTCTGCCTTAACAAGTCCTTTTTCTTCCAATCCTTTTAGGACCTTTGTAGTTAATCTCTCTGGCGTATGTGTAATCTTGGCAACTTTGTCAACTTCAAGTTTGCCTTTTCCCAATACCTGTATTATTTGAATTCTCTTGGTGTTTCCAGTCACATATCCGACCAGTTCTTCCGTCATCATCTCTCCTATTTGCATAAACCATGATAAGTTTATTGTTTTTAATATCCCTAAGTTTCAAGGGGATATAATCTCTTTGTGCGATAGGTTTATTAGTCTCAGATTCGATGTCAAATTGGTGGGCTAGCCCGGGTGGTTCGGCGTCACTTGTAACTCGAAACCGCCGATATGCGGGGGGCGAAGCTTGAGGGAGGGGTTCTAACTTCGATTAAACCTAAGAACTTTACTGTGAAGCCCCGTCCTACGGGGTCAGTATTTGACGTGGTGGCTAACTGTAGAGTTTGCCTTCACATCTTAACCATGGGCACCGGTTCAGGTCCGGGAGGGAGCAGACCTACCGTGGAATGCTGCCGCTCGTGGGTGTACGGAGTGGAGACGAGTTTTTGGATCACTGATCGTAGAAGGAGCTGCAACCGAAAGCATGCTCACCATTAACTTTTAATGAAAAGACAGAAAAGCAAAATTATTTATCTCGTTTGAACACATCTCAATGTGAGATTTGCACACATTGATTATATAGAAAATTATATAGAAAGTCGGGATAGCCAAGTCTGGTCTAAGGCGCTGGTTTGCTAAACCAGTGTCCCTTCGGGACACGAGGGTTCAAATCCCTCTCCCGGCGTATAACTAAAGGTTTAAGTGCCTCTGAATATATTAGATATTGTGAAAAACGATATCGATGTACACAATTACGAAAAAAGGCTAGAAGGGCAGCTAAGGGTAATCGATAGAGCTGACATTCTTCCCAAGAACAAGGAGACTATCCTCAAATTTCATAATTACTGTTTTGCCGAAGGTTTGAGCATACCCAGAATTGTCAGACTGCTCCAGTACCTCCACAAACTCGCTTTGTGGCTGGGAAAAGATTTTGAAGAGGCTACCAAGGACGACATCGTAGATCTGGTCCAAAAAATCGAGAGAGAAAAGCTCTCAGTTTGGACCAAACAGGGCTATAGGGTCACACTTAAGAAATTTTACAGGTGGCTCAAAAACTCTGAAAGGGACCCTGAAGAGGTCGCATGGATAAAAACGTCGATAAAGAAGACCAACGACATATTGCCGGATGAGTTACTCACCGAAGACGAAGTAAAACAATTGATCGAGGCATGTGAGCACCCAAGGGACAGGGCGTTGGTTTCAACGCTCTATGAAAGCAGCTGTAGGATCGGAGAGATATGTTCCTTGCACATAAGAAACGTCAGTTTTGATGACTATGGTACTGTCATCATCGTAAGGGGGAAGACTGGTGGTCGTAGAGTAAGGTTGATAGCGTCCACTCCCTATCTAGCTTCTTATTTGGATGTGCACCCGCTAAAGGATGATCCGGACGCACCCCTTTGGGTCGGCATAGGTCCGACTAACAAGAATAAACCTCTGGGCTATCCGAGCATAAGAAAGAAGCTCAAGGAACTTGCAGCAAAGGCGAAGATCAAGAAAAGGGTAAACCCCCACGCATTTCGACATAGCAGAGCGACTTATCTGGCGAACCGTCTGACCGAAGCACAGATGAACCAGTTCCTGGGGTGGACTCAGGGCTCAAAAATGACTGGCATATATGTGCACATGTCCGGAAGGGATACCGATCAAGCGATACGCAGGATCTACGGGCTTGAGGAGGAAAAAGAGGAGAAAAGTCCTCTGAAGCCGAAGAAATGCTCAAGATGCGAGGCCTTGAACGCCGGCACCGCCAAGTTCTGCAATAAGTGCGGGGCCGTCCTTGACATCGAGGTCGCTGTTAAATTGCAAGAGCGCGTTGAGGGCATGGATAAGACATTGCCAAAGGATAGCCTATTATCAGCGATGTTCGAGGACAAAAAGATCCAATCGGTTGCTGTTCAATGGCTTATTGAACACGGATCTCAAGCATTGGTGGAAAACTGGGCAGCCGGCACCCACTGGGCCTCCGTCATTGATGAGATTGCCCCTGATTTGACCTATTCTAAAAGAGCAAAAGACCTAGAAGGATGACACGGCAGTATCTCAAGTATTCTTTCAGAGGAAGTAGCACCTACCTACCACCTAATTGAGCACCTACCTACCACCTAATTGAGCACCTACCTACCACCTAATTGAGCACCTAC
>CAYZWV010000005.1:0-35922 GCA_964482255.1 uncultured Methanocellaceae archaeon | reverse complement strand
AGTATGACGGTAAAGTGAACAAAAATGACTGGATGAGAGATCATTTGGTTTCCGAGTACTACGACAATTTTACCAAAGATGAATTAGCGAAGCATGTTGAAAAATTTATTCAACCCCTACTTGTGGCAGCTTGTAAAAGAAAGAGGAAAACCACGCCACAAGATTGAAGAAATACTGATGAATGGAAATGATATGGATTTTTTGAACCAAAAAGAACTAAAAGGATTGAACTTGACAAAACAAACTGATAATACAGTACAGTTCGAGTGATTTTTTAAAATTAAAATCCATAGAATTTTTTTATTAAAAACAATTGTCTCTCTGAGATTGTTAAGAATGGAGTTAAGGTAAAAAGAGAGAGAAAATTTGGAGAATTGGAAAATGCATTTTTGAAATTGAAATTTAGGATATGAAGTGTATAGAAGAAATCATATATTGGGATATTAAAAAGCGTAATTAATATCTGATAATTTTATTCTTAACGGTCTTAAAAATATCAAACCAAAACATAATACAAAACAACAGAAACCAACGCTCCTGCTGCCGTTGCAAATAGGTTAACGGAGCTATTTGTCAAGTATCCTCTATTCTCCAAAGTAGCGCCGAGCAGGCTATCCATATTGGTGCCTATGAACCCCCCAAAAATTGTGATAGGCAAAACATGAATTTTCGCCATACCCAGAAATATCGCAAGCATTCCTATCACAGCTGAGCCAACTATTGAAGATATTTCACCTAGAATAGATATGGCGCCATTTGTTCCGGCGGGCACCTTTTTAAAGTTTATTATCTCCACGGGCTGAACTTTGGAGGTTTCACCGATCTCACTTGCGAGAGTATCTCCTGTCGCTGTAGCAATCGCTCCCAGATAGCCTATCAGGAAGAGGGGGTTGCCAACAAAAATACCTCCTTTAACAGCCAAACCTCCTGCAACAGCCAAAATCAAAGCGACAAGTCCGTTTCCAAAAACGTTACTATATCCGCGAGCTCCACCCTCTGCCTCGGCAATTCCGAGTGATTTTTTATATCCATACTTATATCTTGTGAACGCGCCACCAAGAACTAAAAAGACGAAGAGGATCGCAAACCAGCTGATACCCCCGAAGATGATGATTAAAACCCCCAAAAGAACTCCACTCAACGCACCTGTGATGTCTGCGGTGTTCACCTTGTATGAGATGTAACCAATTGACAACATGAGCGCTAACACTAATATAAGATAGTTGGGGGGGACCCAATATCCAAAACCTGCAAATAACCACATTGCCATCGCAGACCCAAGGGGTACCGTTAGATCTTCATTTGAATGTGGAATCGACTCCAACAGAGCCCCTGTGATCGCACCTATTACAGCCAAGAAGAACATGAACTGATAAGGAGATGAGATGATAATATCCATAAATGATATTATCCAGCTGCCGATGAAAAAAGCAAAAATCACTCCCAATAAAAGGAATGCCACACTGCCTTGGATCGTTTTTCTTTGAGTTATGAGATCTCTTGCCACTCCATTGAACGTGAAGATTGCAACGGATGCCCCCAGGATATATATCGGAAAATTTAACAACCAAGATAGAACTACAAGAATTAAAACAGAGAAACAGATGTGTGCTGAAATCCTATTTTTTGGCGCGATGAATGCAAATATGATTGTAATAGCTAAAACGATTAGCATTAGTTGCCAGATCGCTAGAAATGGAAGTAATAGGGCAACACAACCAAATAAGGTGCGTAACACCTTATTCCTCTGCGATAATTCTACATAAGGTTCCAAATCCGACCTCCTCTCCAACATCTTCAGTGAGATATACCGAAATATTTTATCCTTAGTACTTATAGTTGAGTTAACCAAGATGAAAGAGATCGTTTTAGCCCTGTATGAAAAAAGGATGATCGGCAAGATCGAAAAGGAAGAGTTACCAAAGCATATCATACTCGTCATTGCAGAAGATGATTTGCAAACCAACGAGGCATTTGAAAAGCTAAAGGAATTTGTTTCTTGGTGTTCTGAGATTAAAATAACCCAGATTACCATTTACATCAGCGTGATCGATGCTGAAGAACTTGGCAAGAGGATTTGCTCAAATTCAACGAAAATACTGATTGAAAAGATGTCATGCATTAAGGCGGATGTAACGATCTACACAGAATCTGAGAAGATAGAAGTAAAAAAAGATGGATGCGAACTAATGGTGGATATTTCGATCGGTTTTGGGGGGAAATATGAGTTCACCACCGCTATTAAGCAGATCATGTTAAAGGTCGAGAAAGGCGAGTTGAGACCTGAGGATATAGATGAGAAGATGATTGAATCGCATCTGATTTTCAAATCAGAGCCAGACCTGATAATCAAAACTGGAGGGGAACAGCTGACGAACTTCCTGATATGGCAAGCCGTGTACTCGGAGCTATATTTTACAGATGTGAACTGGATAGGTTTTAGAAAAATAGATTTGTTAAGAGCTGTGCGAGACTATCAGAAAAGACAAAGAAGGTTTGGAATATAGTTACTCGATCTTAGGTCTTTATATCTCTCAGTATCCTTATAATATCGCTTCTGGTGACTTCAAGTGCATGCTTGGATGACTCGATAATTTCCTCAAGTTCGACCTTAACATATTCCTTAAGCAAAGAAATTGCTCTAAATAAGGTGTTACTTCCCCTTTCTTTATATCTCATTTGATAAGTGCGAATAGCTCGTAAGAAATCTATCTTGCGAAACTCAGGCCAATATGGTGCACAGAAATATGCTGCACATTCGTTACCGCTTGCCTGCCAAGGAAGGAAGTTTGACATTCTTTTTTCCCCTCCTGTTCGAATGATCAAATCCACATTCGTTGGCGAGCCATTTGAATATAGATAATTAGATATCGTATCTTGGTCTATGTCTTTTGACTTTAGCGCACCAATCTCTACATTTTTCGTAATAGCCTTCACCGCATCCAAAAGTTCACATCTTCCACCATAGGCCAATGCGACGTTTAGATAAAACTCATCATATTTCTGAGTAATTCTTTCTGCCCTCTTGGCAGCCAACCTTAACTCCTGAGGCAACAGATCAACTTTGCCTATCACACGGACCTGCATTTTATCGCGGTGAACTCGCTCGTCAACGCATATTTCATCGAATTTTTGTTTGAATAGTGTGAAGAGCGTTATGCGCTCTGAATAGGGTCTGTTAAAATTCTCTGTAGAGAGAGCATAGATGGTTAACTGCCTGATGCCTAATTCTAGACACCAATTCATTACCTTCTCAGTTGTATTTGCACCATAGAAGTGTCCATAATAACTTGGCATCTCTAGCTTTGCTGCATATCTTCGATTACCATCTTGGATTATTGCAATATGTGATGGAAGTGGATTGCCCATGGTTTCTTTGGTAAGTAGATACTCATATCCTGCATATATGGCATTTGCAATTTTTTTGAACATGCGACTACCACTAGTAGTTATCCAAAACAGATTTGACTATTTCTTTGTGCCCATCTTTCAGAGAATATACGTTATGCTCACCTGTTACATCAATAGAAAGAATACCCAACTTGGTGTTCATCAAGCCCACCATGGCAGATATTCCCCTATAGCTTACATCAAATCCATTTTTCACCAAATAGTTATGGACATCCTCTGTCGTATAGGAATTATCTTGTAAGAACAAACATATAACTGCTTTTCTTATCCCCTTCTCATCTCGCCCTAGATAGCCTTTGAGCCTTTCCTTGATTTTATTATCTAGATTCATCGTGTAACCTTTGGAATATGCATTAATATCTTTATGCACAGATGATAAAGCTATTCTTTCAATTGTATATCAACCAATAGTTTACGCTTTTGATGCCTCCCTGAGACGCTTCCTAACAAAATTATCATCAAGAGATATGAGGAACCAGCCTGCCCTAGGGCCAGATGACTTTCCCAATATTGCAACATAGATAGCTTTGAACACATCACTGGAATCTATGCCGGCTTCTTCGGCTACCTCGTAGATTTTATTATGTAATTCTTCTGCGGTTTTTTTGAATTTAATTTCATCCGCAAGAATTCCCAAGGCATGTCTCTGTTTCTGAGATAGTTTTTTTACTTCAACAGGCAGAGTTTCCTGCACGTTGAATTTAACAAAGGTTGGTGCAAATCTGCTTAACCAATTTTTGGCATTGATAGAGCGCTGCTTTATATCATCGATATCACTGACAACGTAACCACTGCGCTTCAGCACATCGAGGACCTGATCGAAGTCCTGTGCGATTTGCACGATCGTGACCATATGTCGAAAGGGAATTTGTTCTCCATGAACTCGATCGTATTCGTCTATCAGATTTAGCAAAGGCAGACCAGGGTCAAAATCGATGTGTTTTTCGGGCTTTGTCCTGAGGAAAAGATGCATCAGCACATCTGGTGGGAGTACGTCCAACATTTCTTGGATAGAGATGAGAGTTCCTGTGGAGGATGACATCGTGCCCTTACCTTTAAGAAATATGTGCTCAAAAGCTATGGGATATGGCGGCTCATGACAATATACCTCCCTTGAGAGGTGTACACCGGTATCATAGGATCCCCCTGAAACAGCATGATCTTTTCCAAAGGGCTCTACGGTGATGTCAAGCATTTTCCACCTTGCAGGCCAGTCTACTCTCCAAGTTAGTTTTCCTTCGCCCTTTGAAAAGTCAGCAACTCCTTGATGACCGCACATACATTCGTAGTCAACAGTATTTCCCACATAACCCTTGACGATGGCATCAGTAATCCTGCCGCATTGTTCGCATAAAGGATTGAACGGACTCCAAGTTGATGGAATTGATGTACCTGCCACTTTGGCTAGTATTTTTGCAATTATGTCTCTATTCTCAAGCGCCTTTTTTATGAGATCAGTATACATTCCGCTTTTATACAGACCATCTGCCCTATATACCTCGATTTCAATGCCCAATCTTTCAAGCGACTTTAAAAAAGGTTTAAGAAAATGTTCCGCGTAATTAGGGCAACAACCATCTGGATCTGGTATTTCCGAGAGTGGCTTGCAGATGTGCTCCTCATAGATTTTTGGGAGAAATGGATATAATCTGCGGAGTGGATCGTAAGTGTCTGCAATATAGATCAATCGAGCATCTGCACCATGATCTCTCAGCACACGAAATACTGCATTGGCAATGGCTACCTCTCGCAGATTTCCAATATGGATAGTACCCGAAGGAGTTATACCAGTCGCCAAAACGTGCCTATTCCCTCTTTTCAACACATCCTCGGCTATCACATCTGCCCAGTGAACGGTCTCGCTCATTGAGAATAACTAATCACTAGAACAGATAAATCTTTACTTCTACCGCATACTTTATCGTTGTATTGGATTATTATACAAAGAGAATATCATGCCAGAGCCTACCATTAAAGTTGAGAATGTAGTTGCAAATGCTAAATTTGCCGACGAATTCGATCTGAAATTGATAGAGTCAAAACTTGATGGTGCAGTTTATGATAGGAGTAAATTTCCCGGTCTTGTTTATCGCTTAAAGCAACCAAAGGCTGCTTTTCTGATCTTTAGTACAGGTAAGATCGTTTGTACCGGTGTTAAGAGCGTCGATGATGTGAAAACGGTAATAAATAATGTAGCAAAAGAGCTGGGTTCTATGGGAATATCCGTTGAAAAAAATCCAGATTTCATCATACAGAACATCGTTGCATCTGCTGATCTTGGGTCTGAGCTTAACTTAAATGCGATAGCCATCGGACTGGGCTTAGAAAATATAGAATATGAGCCGGAGCAGTTTCCCGGATTGGTTTATAGAATAAAAGAGCCCAAAATAGTCGTACTTGTATTTGGTTCAGGCAAACTGGTGGTAACAGGAGGTAAAACCTTACACGATTGCGAAAAAGGAGTAGAGATAGTAAGAAGCCAGATAGAGTGTCTAGGTTTAATATAAATAGGCTACAAATTCAAAGTGGTTGGTGTATAGGCCAATGTTAAAACTTGTACTTCCAGAACTGAATTTGTACTCTGGAAATGATGAAAATAGGATAGATGTCCTTAATAGATGTGGCAAATAAAGAAGAGGAGATAGAATGATTGCCAGATTACGAAATTACTTTATAGCTGGTTTAGTTGTATTAGTACCTTTATTAGCAACGGCATATATAGTGTGGTTTTTGTTTGATTTTTTGGATAGCATATTGCGTCCTTTAGTTATAAGGATTTTCGGATATCCTGTTCTTGGTTTAAGTCTTGCAATTATGTTACTGTTAGTTTTACTGGTAGGATCAATCGTAAGTCATGCCTTAGGGAGAAAATGGGTTGAATTTTTTGAGAGAATTTTATGTAAAATTCCTTTGGTGCGTGTGATCCATTCATCCATAAAACAAGCAAGTTCTGCTTTGCTCATGCAAAAAGAAGAATTTAAAAGAGTAGTTTTGATAGAATATCCTCGGAAAGGGGTTTATGTAATAGGTTTTGTCGCAGGTGGCAGCGCAGAAGAAATTCAAGAAAAAACTGCAGAACACACCCTGAATATATTTGTACCAACCTCACCCAACCCCACCTCTGGATTTTTAGTGATGGTTCCTGAAAAAGATGTTATCCCATTAGAAATGAGCATCGAAGATGGATTCAAAATGATAATAACTGGTGGATTAGTGAATCCTAATAATAAAATTAAGAAGTACAAACGGTAGCACCTTTTCTAGTGCAATGGCAAGTATTTGCCGTTCTCTGAAGGTCACGGATGAAAAGATGATTTGCTAGTAATGATTTGCACCATAAAACGCCGTAAGATATATTTCTACATTTAAAAGTAACCTTGACGGCCTAGCCCCGAATTATGAAGTCCATTTTGTCAGTTCTTTCTACTCTTTATTCGGGAACAACCTGGCATGCAATCCATTAATAGCCATTTTGACGATCTGGCTCTTGCTCAGGTCTATCTTCAAATCTGGTATTTCTGACGTTATGCCTTTCTTCAATCTATCCGTAATTGCATGGAGCTTCTGCTCTTCCTCGTCACCCAGATATATTGTAAGTTTACCCAACTTAACACCTCTAATGTAAGCTATATATGTTTTATCATATAAGTAAGTTTTGGTCTATGTAGCTTTGCACAAAAAGTATCACAAAATTAAAAGCAAACCTGACAAATAAGCATTATGATTAAGAAAAAGACACACCATTAAGCTCATTCTCGTTCTCTAAATACGTGAAGTTTGGCTGGCTAAGACCTTCCTGAAAAGATCCGTCTTCTGATAGCTGGATCTCTGGATGCTATCTCATTAAGAGCTTTCTCAAAACTTTGATCATCGCCTAGAACATAATCCAGATAAACGCCTGTTCTTCCAGTAAGTGCCCTTCTCCTTAGAACTCGAATGCGTTCTTCAATGGTGTCTCGGCATACTCCGATGACTTTGGCAACATGCTCCAAAGATAATTCGCTAAGAGGTGTCTCAATATGCCCATCAGAAGTGGGCTCAATTAGCATCAAACGTTTGTCGGCTCCAGCTGCCCTATAATCAATCTCTTCAAGTCCTAGATGGCCTCCGAACCGATAGAATTCTATCTCCCTCCTTTGAGGAGCGGCGAGCGGAAATGTAACCGTTGTTTTTTCACCTAGCAGAATATGTGCCTTTGGCAAATGACGAGGAGTCGCCTGCACAATCTTTCGCTGAAGTATGACATACGGGTTCAGCGCAATTTCCATCCGAAATGACTGAGTAATCTGTGGAACGAAGATATCTATATCGCTGGATGCAGATATGTCTCCCCTCGCAACGCTGCCATGAACGATGCTTTCGATGTTTGCTTTATCCAAAGATGTCATCAAACTTTTTGTCCTATCCCGCATTCGCTTTAAGATATTCCATCTTTCTTGATCGTAAACGACAGTTTTACGATATCCCATTTCTGCCGGCTTCCTTCTCATTTTACCTCTCTTTTAATCCAAGCCAAATATTCATCAGAGCCATCTATGACAAGCGAGATTATACATGGGACATCATAGCTGTGCAATTCTTTTACACGCTGTTCTATTTTTTTCACGTTCTCGGTCGTCGTCTTTACGAGAAGCACAACTTCTTCGTTTTCCTGTATACCTTTCCAATTATATATCGATGTTATGGGAAATATGTTTGCACAAGCAACCAATCTATCCTTTACTAATGTTCTCCCGATAAACTTGGCTTCATCCAAACTGCTCGTAGTTATATATATAACAGAGAACAATTTAAGTCACCAAATTTACATAGTAAAGGGCAATATAAATGCATATTGATTTCTTATTACCATGGGGCATCATTGCAATAGTTCTCATAGGATGGGGTGTATTGATCACACTTCACAAGAGAGAGTTGCTACCGAACAAATTCGAAGTTTCTGGTCCAATGTTGCTTTGGCGTACTGATCATGGGAAGGATACCATAGCATACATAGCACATAGGTTCAGACCTTTTTGGAAAAAGGCGGGGATCCTATGCATTATAATCTCAACAATAACAATGGTCTTCACAGCAATATACATAATTGCAACTGCGATCTTGTTAATCAAATATCCACAAATCATACCTACTGACGTTGGTGCGAGGGAAACTGTACTCTTTCCAGGTTTGGCTCTTCCAGTTACATATGGATTAGTTGCGCTTATCATCGCTATAATAGTTCATGAGTTTTCACACGGAATATTATCAGAGGCAGAGGATATGAAGATAAAGTCGCTTGGACTTGCTGTCCTTGCGATCCTACCTGCAGCGTTTGTAGAACCTGACGAAGAAGAGATCAAGAAGGCAACAGCAAAATCAAGGATGAAAATGTTCTCCGCCGGACCGACAGCAAATATCCTGGTGTTTGTCATATCGCTCCTTGTTTTCACCTATGTATTACTACCATTTTTCGCGCCGAATGCAGAAGGAGTGGGCATAGCAGAGACCATTGAAGGGTTTCCTGCTAAAGAGGCGGGCATGGCCAAAGGCGAAATAATCACTCAAGTCGATGAGATGAGAGTAAAGGATGTCAGAGAATTTCAGGAAGAAATAATGAAAAATAAACCAGGTGAGGAGGTCTTGATAAAAACGGATAGGGATACATATGCAATATATCTGAAAAGTCATCCTGATGATCCGAACAAGGCATTCTTAGGGGTTAGCCTTTTTCCTGTCACCGAAGGCTATGGTACCTTAAAGGATCCCATTGGATTCATCCTTCCGCAGTCAGGAGCCATGTTAAAGCCAATACTGGGTTCAGGTTTCTATGGAGCAAATCTGGCTCACCCAGAATACATGCTTATGATACTACAACTCGTATTTTGGACCGGTCTTCTTAATTTCTGGCTAGGCGCGCTAAATCTGTTACCAGCAAAGCCGTTTGATGGTGGCAGATTAATGGAAGAATATGTAAGAGCCGTAGCCAAAAGAAAAGTAGATTTGATTTCAAATGTAATCAGCGCATTATTCATTTCATTATACGTTGGCTCGTTTCTAATAATCGTCCTTTATTGAGGATTCTGATTAATATTAGATATCCTTTTGGGCTGATTTTTCGATGGCATAGTGGATAGTCTTCGAATGGATTGATAAAGAATGAAGAATGTCAGACAGAAATGACTTCATAAGAAGATACAACATGACTTCGCAAACACATGTATCCCATGCAAGAAAAATTAGTATATTGATGTTATACTTCACAGAAATTGATGTGAAAGAGATAAATAAGTGGAAAGTTGAAAAATTTTTGAGTTTGGTGCGGTTACAAATATTGAATGCAATGATTGTCACTACGTCTGCTATCTTCTCTCCGCTAGAGATCTCAAAAAAATTGAGGAGTGATATTCCAAAAAGTTTTTATATGCTTCTACGATCTCGCTCCCCTCAAGGAAAACAATATCGTGATTCTTTGCATATAATTTCGCATCCTTTTTTGAAAGTGCATTGCCAGTGTTCTCGTCCAACATCTCGCACAGGACCATTGCCGGCGTGATATTCGCCATCTCTGCAAGAGCTATAGATAATTCTGTCTGACCTTTTCTCTCGCTAAGCAGATCACTGGCTGCCCTAAGCAGAGGTACGTGCCCAGGTGAGCGGAATTCCTTGCCAAAATCAACTTTTTCGCCGTTTAATGAGGATTGAACTACCTTACCGATTTCGTTGATAGTTAAGGCCCTATCAATATCGGTAATTCCGGTGAAGGTTTTTCTATGATTGACCCAAAGCGAGAATGAGGAGCTTATGTCATAGGATATATCGCCTGGCTTCTCAACCACTTCAGCAAGCTCAAAACCACTGGCATTCTTTAATAGATCAGAAATAAATGGCAATTTAAGCCTCTGTGCTACTATAGGATGTATTGCTATGCATATCAACCCACCTGCATCTCTGCGCATCAGAGCAACGTGCTTTGGTGTCGTAGCATGTGCTGGCATTACAATATCGGTCTCACCCTCTCGACGGTCAGAATCATATAGTAATACCATATTACCTTTCTTTAGAGATTTGATTGCCTTAGACATCATAGTAGTACCTTCACACTAAGCAAATCACCATTCTTTATTCCTAATTCACTCCTTAGATTTTTTGATGCGATGACTTCCAACAAGTCATTTGGATAATGTGATCTATCTGGAATAATGACAGCGCCGTTTATCTTGCCGATGGCGACATGGAAGCATCTACCCCCACCAAAAGTTCTGTTTTCAGAGGTGAAACCATTTATTGGGATGCCGTCACTTTCTTCCAGCCTTTTCCTAAGAACGGTGCTATGGTCGGTTAACACAAGATTTAAAGTACCTGGATACGGTGTGAAGCCAAGTTTGCTTTCAAATTGGGTTTTATATCCCTCCAGCGACATATAATATTGACCTTCTCCGAGACCGGTTACCAGCTTTCCATGAAGTTCAATTTCATTGTCGGTGGGTTCAAAAATCTTTTGATATTCGTAATATTCACCTCTCAATACATCTTTGCCGCTTTGTGTTATTAGGATCTGTTGTCCTTCTGGAACGATGACTCTGAATATCAATCCCTCTTTCTCAAGAGCTTGTAGTCGACGAGATGCGGTTTGAGGACTATATGAGATGTGCTGAGCGAAATCAGAAGAAGATATCTGGATTTGTTCTCGAATGGCACCTAGTAACGCCAATTTTTTGAGTGCAGTGACATCAGCCATAGGTAATCCTCAATTTTGGTTTGCATATCAATATTGATAAGGTAGGGTTTTAAAGCTTACGCTTTATATCCAGTACTTCCGAAAGTTGATGGCACCGTCAACTAAATTTTGGGTTTTAAGTTTAAAGTTTTGGATATCACTATTACTTACGAATGTCAAATTCTAACGAGCAAGCCGACGATTGGATGGTATGATAATAGTAAGAATCTTTTTATGAGGGATTCGCGCATATGAGTAGATATACGCCAGGCCCTAATCCTTAATGTCTGCAAAAGAATATATAAAGCGAGGTATAGAGAGCGAGGTATAGAGATGAAAATACAAAAGATTGAAATAAAAAACTATCGCTCTTTACACAATTTAACTATTTATCCAAAAGATATTCTAGCACTGATTGGCCGAAACAACAGCGGTAAGTCAAATGTCATCAAAGCACTAGAACTGTTTTTTGAATGCTCGGCTCGACGGATTAATGATGAATGTTTCTATAACTACAAACCTGAGGAGCCTATAAGGGAGCCTATTGAGATCCTCGTTGTCTTTGAACAGCTAAGTGATTGGGAGGTAGAAAAATTTAAGCCTTGGATGGATGGAGATCAGTTAGTTGTAGGTAGAGAAGTTGTATGCACTGGTACAGATTCGTATACCATTAATACTCTGGCCATTATAAAAGTCCCAGAGCCCGAATGGCTTCAACAAGACGTTGTAACAGGCGAGAAAATAACAGAGTGGTGGTCTAGGAAAGATGAGTTAAGAATAAACGGCTTAGACTTTGGAGTAGAACTTGGCACTTCAAAGCCTAGTGTTGGAAAATGGAAAGAGGTGATTAAGGCATTTTTGGATGAACATCGTGATGAAATAACTTGGAAAGAAGAAAGACGTGAGAACCCCAAAGGTTATCCCGGAGTTTTAAAAGGTGCGTTGCCTGAATTCATATATGTTCCTGCCGTGAGAGATATTTCAGACGAGGCGAAGGTTGCAAAGTCAAATCCCTTCGGACAGCTCATCAACTCTGTACTTGACAAGGTATCTGGAGAACAAAAGGATGCTATTTCGAAACAATTAAAAGAAATAGGAAAGCGACTAAATCGCAGCGAAGAAGGAGAACGGATTACTGAGATCAAAAATGTGGAAACCCACCTAAACGAATTGATGTCCGAACTCATGAAATGCGATATTGAAATTGAAATGGCTATGCCTCAGTTAAGAGAAGTTTTTGGTGAAGCAAAGATCTATGCTAATGATGGAATAAGGACTACTATTGAAACGAAGGGACACGGTATGCAGCGTTCGATGATTTTCACAATCCTGCGTGCCTATGCCCAATTAGCACATGTTAAAAAGGCTGGTGAGAAAGCAGAAGAGAGAACTACAATTTTTGCGATTGAGGAACCCGAACTTTATTTACACCCCCAATCACAACGAACTTTAATGTCCGTCTTTCGTGAAATAGCTAGTAGAAGAGATCAGATAATTTACAGCACTCAGGCTAGTTTATTCGTCGATATTAGCCATTTTGATCAGATTTGTATTATGCGACGGGAGAGAAAGGAAGAAAGTTACGAAAGCCATCCTACTCAACTCTTAATCTTAGCAATAATTAAAGACCTTAAGGCAAGAAAAGGAGTTGATAGTACCAAAGAAGGGGTACTAGAGCACTATTCTCATGCCTTCAACCCAATGATTAATGAAGGTTTCTTCGCAGATAAGGTGGTAATAGTGGAAGGGGCTTCAGAGCAGTATGCACTACCCATTTATGCAGATGCTTTTGGATATAATCTGGATAGAAATAACATCTCTGTTGTCCATTCAAACGGGAAGGGACAAATGGATCGTCTGCTACGAGTATTTAATGGCTTTAAGATTCCTACATATCTGTGGTTTGATGGAGATAAAAACAGTGATAAAAAGGATGTCAAAGATAAAACCTTAGAACTTTTAGAATTACTTAGCGATCCTGCTGAAAAAATAGAAGATGTTGAGACCAAAGTAACAGATAATTATGCAATATTGGAGTACAATTTGGAGAAAACTTTGAAAGACGAAATAGAAGACTATGAAAACCTTACCCAACAGGCGGAGAAAATACTTGGCCCCACTGGCAAGCCATTAAAGCACAGATTCATCGCTAACCAACTTAAGCAGAGAGTTGATAACGGCGAATCACCTGAGGAGGTATTGCCGAAAACAATAATCAAGATTGTTAAAAAAATAAAGGAGTTGTCCTACTCTGACAGTATCCTTCAAAAGTTGGGAGAGTAACAATATGGCGGGAATTCAACGTATAAGTTTAAACTTGGCACGGCGTATAACAGAGCGTATCTGGTTCGGGCTATGCACTCGCTTAAACTTTTCATTTCACTCTTAACCAGATGATATTTGCTGTATTTTGCATGACGTGCGTTATGCGAAAATTGAGTAGAATCACTATGAAAGGCCAGTAGAAATTAATCTTTTTAAGTCTTGTCAATAAGAGTTTTTATTTCATCTTTGAATGTCTCGCCTTCTTCACAGGGAAGATTAGTAGGGACTGAAACATTTTTGTGTATGTCGACACGTAACCAATATGAAAAGTGCTTATTTTCTCCTTCATAGATAACGAGATAAGCAGGTCGATTGGTCTTTTCGCTTACATATCTATAATATACATATTTCTGATAATTCAGGTTGTATTCATTTTCGGTTATGTAAGAAGTCCTCTTTACATCAACCCAACAGATACCAGCAAGGCTATCCCTTGAATAGAGTTTATAATCTGGTAAATAAATTCTCATACTTTTTTTATCCCTATTATGGTCTATGAAGAGTGGTATTACGTCGAAACCTATGTTTTTTAGCTCTACATCGGTATAAACGACTTCAATATCTCCAAAGCATATAGGAAATACCTCAGGGAATTCTTTCTTAACCCAGTTATAAAATTCTACCTCAGACACACTGCACACCTCTTAAGGTTTGCCGACTAAGTCGACAAATACACCAAGGAAATATTTATGTTCGTTCAAATAAATGTTTTCTACAAAGCCGATGATTCACCAAAGGTTGATAGTTTCACGTGAAGATATAGATTTTCAAGAGGGATGTACACTTTGATTAGGAAGTCATTCATAACTCATAGCAGAGAAGATGTAGGACTTGTAAATAGAATATATAAAACCCTTACTAGTGTAGGTATTATGCCACATATAGCTGAGTTCGAGGAATATGAGGAGGGTAAACTAACAGCAGGGGAAATCAAGAATAAGATACAAGAATCTAGTGAAGTGCTTGTTTTCCTGACGCCCAACGTTACTGCAAAAACTCATACCCAAAACTGGGTAGCTTATGAAATAGGAGTGGCACACGCTCTCAAAAGAGATGTATATGTATTTGAAGGTTTTAATCAGATCGAATTTCCAGTTCCTTATCTAGATCACTACATTCTTTTCGAACCAAATGAAGGATCACATTGGGAGTTTATAGGAAATGCGCTTCAACAAATTCCTGAAGCTAAAAAAGATGCTGATGCTGGACCTGTTGTAGGCGCACTCCTTGGAGCTCCGTTCGGACCACTAGGCATTTTACTTGGTGCAGGTGCTGGTGCTGTTCTGACTGATGAGCAACGAAAGAGGATTGAAGAAAGAAGAAGAGAATTAGAATCGAGACGTATAACGTGTCTTGAGTGTCGTGGGGTTTACCATCTGTGGTCGAATGTAAATGAATTTAAATGTCCCATATGCAGGCGCTTTATAAGTCTTTCGCCCCCAATCCAATAGTTGGACAAGTAAAAATTGATTTTCAATCTTTTGCGGGCACAGGCGAGAAAAGATAAAACCTGATGAAAAATCTCGTCTAATCGCACCTATGCCTTTCGCAGATGTTTTGGATTAATCATTTGCTTCTATAATCGCTTTTTACGTAGATGTCTCTTCAATGATTCTAATCTCCTCTTCGGTTAGACCATACAACTTGTAAACCATTTGGTCAATTTCGGCGTCTGTCTTCCTTATTTTTTCTTCGATGTTCCATCTTTCATCGATCTTTTTGTCACCGATTTCGTTGAGGCGTTTGTTAAGAGAAAGCATTTCATTTACAAGTTGGATGATGGGTTGCTGTTGGGATTCTGGAATTGTTCTGATCGGAAGTTTTTCTACATTTACAACTTTAACTTCGGCAAAAGCTTTACCTTTTTCAGGGATTATAGTTCTATAATAGTATGTTAAAAGTTTTGAATTAAATAAACCTAGAATATATTTTATTGATGTCCTACAATCTTTCATTCTAATCAAGTGCGTTGAATGACGTGTTATGTAGTTTTCGTTATCAAATGTGCCAATAAGCCTGTCTGCGGTTTGCCTTAAAATTATTTTTTCAGAATTAAATAAATCTTCGTTTCTCAAAGAAAAATCAATCTTTTTCTGTCTTGTATCTAGCTGTCTTAAATCGATTCGACTCTTTAACGAGGGATCATAGTTAATCCACAATCCATTCCAGCGAATAGAATATCTATTGATATTTTTTCCTTCGAGAATTTTTCTATACAATACTGTTTCTTTTTTATTTGAAAGTAAAATTTTAGCTGCATTGCCTGTGTTAACCCCATTACTAACTAGACAAATTTCTCCCAACTTTTTCGTCTCTTTTTTAATTCTCTCAATAAGGTTTATAGTTGAGACATCGAAGACATAGAATTGAAATATGCCCGATTTTGAAAAATAAGATTGTTTTATTTTATTATACTTTAACTCGCTTAAATTATTATCTATGTCCAACACAAGTAAACAGCTAACAGTATTGTTATTTCTCTCTAGATCTTTACTACATTTTTCTATAACAAATATTAAGTTACCCCCAGTTTCAGCATCCTCAAAAACATGATACTTTAATTCGATTAATATTTTGATTTTACTGTTATCAAGAATAATTTTTCTTAAATTTTTCATATGGGTATTATCTAACAAAGTTCTCGGAACAATAAAACTGAGACATCCACCATCTTTCAATAGGGAAATACTTCTCTCAACAAAAAGAACAAAATAGTTTGCTTTATACTCATAAGATTCATAATTTTTAGAATAATACTTTTTAACTTCTTCTGATATATTTGCATCTTCTTTTCCTCCAATAGTCACATACGGCGGATTCCCAATTACAACATCAAATCCGCCCATTTCCACTATTTCTTTGAACTCTTCTTCCCATTTGAATGCTTTATCTCCTGCAACATCGGAGTCGTCAATCAAAGAATTACCGCATTTGATACTTTCCTGTAGCAAGGGTAATCTCTGTTTTTTCTCTGCAATCTTCAGCAAAAGATTTAAGCGGGCAATTTCTACAGCTCTTGGATCTAAGTCAACGCCAAAAATGTTGTTTTTCAGAATTTTGACTTTTCTTGTGAATGGTTTCATGGCACCTGTTTCAGTGTCCAGCTCCGTTTGGTCATATTTATTTTTCTTTGACCAGTATTCGTTTAAGACATCAAAGGACTTAATCAGAAAAGAACCGCTACCACAAGCAGGATCGAGAATCTTGATGTTCTCGGCATCCACCTTTTTATCTTTTAATAATTCACCCAGCGTGTTCTTAACGATGTAGTCAACGACGTATGTGGGTGTGTAGTAAATTCCATGCTCTTTTCTGTGTGCTTTTTTCGCCTCTAATTTCGCCCTCTTTGGTGTCTTCTTTAACAAGTGCCCCAAATACTGCTCGTAGATATTACCCAGAACGTCAGCATCAATTGCAGAAAAATCATAAGGAATGAGCATATCTTTGGTTTTATGTAAGCCATAGATGATGTCTTTTAAAACTTCGTTGTTTATCTCCAGATCATCGCATAGATGCTCTCTGAACAATTCGCTATCGTATCTGTCATCAAAATATCTAAAACGCTCACGAACTTTTTTGACTAATGCACCTCTTCCCTTATCGACCCATTCTCGTAGATCTGAAATCAAGACTTTCGGTTCAAGCTCTCGATCTTCACAACTTCTGATGAATATCAACCTGTCCAGAATTCTTTGCACCGATTCGTCAAGGTCTTCTTCTGTAAGGTGCTTATCTGGATTTAGTTTTAAGATATCTTTTGAAAGCAACTCTCTCCATCTAGTGAAGTCGTCCAAAAGCTGTTTGTCAACAGGGACTTTCCTCAGTTTTTTACCCCACTTTTCAGCCTCTTTGTCCAGCAGCCCCTGATCTAAACTCTCTCTGGACAAAAGCCATAACTGATCAAACCGCTCTAGATATTGCCGATAACTCAGCGAGAAAAGCATGCTTTGTAAGGGATATGTGCTTTTAACCTCAGCGTTGAATACCTTAATGCCCTCAAAATCAGTGAGAATAGCCCAAACGACACTTTTGTACCATGCGTAGTTAATTGCTTGTTGGGCCCATTTTGGCTGGTCTAAATCGACCTTTAGTGCTTTGGCTTCCACAAATAATTTAGCTATTCCGTTGATTCTAAAGGCATAATCCACCCTTCCCTTTGATGCCTTTTCCTCAGCAGTTACTTCATCGGCTTTTTTGTTGTAAACATCCCAACCTAATGCTTCAAAAAGAGGGAGAATGAAATCCTTTTTAGTTGTCTCTTCGTTGTATCGCTTTATTTTCCCTTCTGTTTGAATTCTCTCATATTTTTCGATTAACTTACTAATCTCTTCCTTTGATTGCTCTTTTGTGAAGGGCATTTATCTCTCCCTTTGGGATTCTATATTATTTTTTTACTCTAATTAGTTCCTTTTAAATATGCTTTACCATAATCTTTAACAAACGCTGAGATACACCATTTAAACAATTTTTAAATCTGAAATTAGCCTCTCAATCACTTTATATATCTTATTTGTATCTTTAAGACCAGCAATTATCATATTTCCAGAACTAAATAGCGTGATAGTACAATTGGCCCCCCTCTCATTTATTCGATAAATTAATCCTGGAAATTGCTCTGGCTCATACTCCACATTTTCTAAAACAGAATTAGTTACAATCGCATCTAAATTTAATTTTGACCCTACATCTGCTTTTACAACAATATTATTAATTTCTAACTCTCTTGAAAGCTGGGCGTTGATGCCCACATTTCTAAAAAGATTTACTAGGTATTCACCGCTTTGTTTTGCGTCCTCTAAACTTTTTGCACCAGTACAAACAATACTACCAGTACGATATATCAAAAATGACATCTTAGGCTTTTTAGCCCGTAAGACAACAACATTGTAATTAAAAATTGCCTCGCCAAACAAAGATTCATTTGCAAACCTCTGATGAATTTCTTTAAGATTTAAAGTTGCATCTAATGAGAAAGTTGCAACTATATTCACAATCTCGGCTTTAAAGTCTTTGTTGATGGTAGTTGATGATGATTCAGAGTTTTGCATACTGATATTCATCTATCGCCCCTTAACCCTTAAATATACATTGCCAAAATGTTGCCTGCTACTAACAAGGAGAGACTGATCAGATATCGATCACAAATTTGTGAGTGTTAACATGAGTGTTAACTAAAGTCGGATAAAACTAAATTCGATCAATTTTTTAACTAACTCCCAATAAGTGTCCTACTAATATCATCATAAATAAGGGATAACTCTCTCTTCGTTATGTTTTTGTTTGTAGATATCCTTCCTTCCGAGCTTAAAATCAATTGAATTATCTCATCACCACGATATTTATAATCTATATAAAAAGTAGTGATTCGGCTATAATCTTCTATTACTGCATTGATGCCTTTTCCAAATTTAGCAACTCTTCGTATAATACCTTCGGAATCTTCCCATAGACCCCATGCAGAATCCAAATTTGTTAATTCTCCGACCTTCGAAAAATCAAAAAGTAATTTTGAAAACGATATATAGCCCTCTTTTTTTAACCTTTGTGTAAATGTATCAGCTATTTGTTTTGGAGCGAATATATACATTTTTGAAGTGGATTTGTCAATCCATAATGTAAATGTGTCAATTTTTTGATACCCCTTTTTCCATTCAAAATACCCCTTGTCATAGATATATATTGGCTCTTGTATAGTTTCAGAACTCATCTTTACTTTGTAATGTATAAGTCCCACTTCTTCGTATATTTTTTTTATTTCTGTCTTGGATCGACCCAATTCATCAAGTTCACTACCACCATATTTAGCTAAGTCGGTTTGTTCCATTCCTAAAGAAGAGTTATCTTTTTCCAAAATATCCTCTTTTTTAACCTTTTCAATCTTTAATACAGTTAGGCTTGCCACAATATCAACTATTTATTGTATATTTAAATACTTATGCGTATAAATTAATGAGAATTAAATAAAATATTTTATTAATTCCTCAAGTTCATGTCGCTCTTTTGTATTAATATTAAGAAAATCGGCTTTTAATTTTATTATGCTACCATAATCTTCATGAATTAGTTTGACCTCATAATCTTTTAGCCTTATGTTTTTTGGTGGATAGATTTTTGTAAATGGATCTTTATAAGGTAAATATAGGTATAATGAGAACTCCTTTTCTTCAAAATTCATTATGGGGTAGTTTTCCTTTTCTTTTATTTTTCCTTTGACATCATTTAAAACATTGAGAATATTACGTACATCATTTTCAACACCCTTCATTGTTGTTTTGATTTTATTTGTTTGAATAGAAATTTCGTTATTAGGGTTATTTTGAACAGAAATTTCAAAAATATCTCCAACCATAAACCCAAGACTTTGTGAGCTATCGTTATGCACATCTAATTTTACATATCGCTCTCTAAAACCTTCTTTGATATACTCTTTCAAACCGTCAAAAGATAAATTAGAGTTATACACCAAATTCGCCCTTATATATATCTCAGAGTTTCGTATTTTATGATGATATAACTTAATTAACCACTTACTGATTCCAAATCTATTTTCTAAAATTATCGAGAATATCGCAAGAAAAATCCAAATTAATACTTGACTACCTATGTCATAAAGGATATTTTCACTCATATCAATGACTCTATTATGTTATTATATTATATAATACTATTCCCTAACTTAATAGAAAAATTATATATAGTATTGGTTTAAATGAAAGGTATTGTTTATGCATGAAAAAGAAGTGAAAAATATTTTAGAATATATCAAAAATAATGGTATTGTCATACGAAAAGACATAACTACATTGATTAAAAAAGAATCAAGATATACTCAAGCATTTTTAGATGCGTTGGAAGGTGTTGGCTTAGTTGAAGTCAGATCAAAGGGAACGATGAAAATAATTATACTTACAGATAAAGGTAAAGAATTTTTAAAATGACAGAAATTGTAGGCGAAACCGTTACACTTTTAAATAGCATTAACATCAATTACTTTAATAGCGATATTAACTATTCCAAGGGCGGGTTTTCTAGGATGTATTCTATAGAGAGGTTAAAGAAAATCCAAGATAATAACAACGAAGAAGTGGAAGTGCTTAAAGTCCCTCATTATTACCAAAGCGAAAACGATGTTTTTTGTTTTCCCACTTCAATAAAAATGTGTGTGGATTATTTTTCCAATTTTTATGGAAATGAGATTCTTTCTAGAAGACTTCCAAGACCTATATTAAGTGATCTAATCGATATATGTAAAACCAATACGAGAAGTGGAACTAGGATTAATGATGAGTTAATAAAAAGACTAAATAGATCTCTAATAGGGCTTGAATTCAAAATACAGAAGAAAGCGGATTTTCTTTTCCTCAAAAAAAGGTTCGATAATGGTCTACCTACAATTATTCTCTATGATCTCAGATATTATTTATATGAAAGGCCTGGTGGATGCCATGCTGGCGTATTTGTAGGATTTTCAAGTGATGGGGAAGTGATACTAAACAACCCACACCACGGAGGTAACACAATAACCGACTATGAAAAATTTAATGATTCTTGGGAACAAACATATAATAGGGCGATTGAAATGAAACCTATACTACAATTGTCCCTAGAGGATACCAAAGACATTTTGGAGGATGGTAATGACGAAAACTGAAGCATTTGATCCCCCAATTATAAATAAATCAAAAATAGAGGAAATCGTGTCAGATTTCTTAATAGAGGAAATTGGCACGATCCCAAATGTGGGGGAAATCAAAGAAAAAGACAACATGTATACTGTTTCTGTTGAAGCCAAATATCCGAAAACAATTTTCGATCCAGTAACGAAACACCCCCTCAAGTTAAGGTATCTCAACTTAGGTCCAATTGAAACGGTAGTTGTAGATGGGGTTAAAGGTGAAATTGTAGAAAAATTCCATGTTAGTCAATTTCGAAAAGAGGTTAAGGAAAAATTGAATAGTATCAGTATAGAGATTGAGAAAGCTCTTGTTAAAGTGGGTGCATCCAATTTCGCTCAAATTCCTTTTGCTTCCCACAGACACACCCCAATGTATGATATTCTAGCATGGATCGTTGTTAATGGTTCGATGAATCTAAATGAAGAGTTGATGAACCTTTCTGATGATGACCAAAATAAATATAGAAATTGTATTGAACTATTAGAGAGGCTTTCACTCGTTGAAATCGAAGAGGATATTCTAATTCCAGGAAATATTCTATATGGATTTGAAAAACTTAACAAACCGTTTAGTGATACAGTCTGTATAGCTATGGAATATGTGTATAAAGAAGGTTATGAATTCATTGATAGTATTAGAAACGCATTGGGCTCATATCTTATATTGTCCCACATAATTTATGGACCCTCAATTGAATTAGGAGAACTTGTAGATGTTGGTCTCAATGAAATTGAACAGAATTATTATGCCACTGAAGGTATTTATGAACTTACTAAAAGAATAAAAGTTCCCAGATATTTGATCCAGTTAGAAGATATAGGTCTCATTGAATATATTAGCAAGAATGGAGCACCTCTTTGGAGGGGCACTGAGGAGAAATTCGATTCATTGATGAGAGAGGATATGATTCAACAAGTACGAAAGATATTGGCTTAACCCTAGTATACCCCTCTATTCTGATTTAACAAAGCGTTATAATCCTCTTATATCTAATGCTAGTTCTACTACCTTTATACCCCTATCTGTGAGACTGTATTTGGTGTGGGGTGGTCTTGTTTTAGATACCTCTCTGATAATCAAACCCTCATTTTCTAGCTCCGTAAGCCTGTCAGCAAGGGTTCTACTGCTAATTCTTTGTGACCTTTCTGTAATTCTGATTTTCGACTGTAAATTATTGAACCCCATTGGTCCTTTTTCCAATAATTGTAGTATCTCTTCTGAATACTTTTTTGCCAAAATCTTAAGTTCAACCATTAGTACATCACATTTATCTTTATGCAGTAAGTGTATTACAGTAAAGTATATATACTTTGCTAATAAAGTATACAGTAAGTGTATAAAAGTAAAGTTTATTGAAGGATAAGCCAAAGGGTGGAGCCTAACGATTCCCTCCCTTTGGCGTGGAGCCGAGTTCCGTGAAGAAGTCAAACCCCACCACCAATACAATCGGATTTGACCGTAATAAAACTTTCACTGGTAGAGGTGTTGCTCAACCTAGGGGTACCTCTGGAAAGTTCGGGAAAACAGAAGAGCTTAATTTGAAATGTAGGTTCTGTGGCTCTACCAATGTCGTCAAATTTGGCTACAACATCACAAAAGAGAGCAAAAAACAGAGATACAAGTGTAAAGACTGCAACGCTAAATTCACGCCAACTGAGAAGTTAGTCAAACAAAACAAATTTTCCCAAAATAGCGATAAGGACGTTCAGCAGACAAAGGATAAGAGTCTAGGAAAATTTTGTAGGATGATAAAGGATACAGTATATCCTTTCCTTGATTTTAAACTGCATTATACAGCCAAGTACGGCACCAGCAACTTCTTGGACTTGCTGACGCATGTTGCCATGAATCAAGACTTTACCGAGAATGGCTCTAAAACATTTAGATTTGTGATGGGAAAACAAACCCCATCCGCCGATGCTCTTCTTTATCACATTAACAATAAATTCACTCCAGAAGAAGTCAAGGAAATGTTCAGCAAAGCATTTGACAGGATTTTTGAAATTGCCAAGCAAAATAACGTTTTCAAGAGGAGAAAGTTTGATGTTGCTATCGATCTCACGGACTGGGCTTATTATGGAGATAAGAACGACCCCATGATAGTGGGGGCTATGTTTCAGAGGGGAACGAAATACGCCTATCGGTTCGCAACTATAGCAATCGTTGTAGATGGTCGAAGATTCACGCTGTTGACATTGCCGATGAGCCAGTTTGGATCAAAGGCAAAAATCGTAGAAGAGTTGATCTCTTACACAAAGAGAAAAATCCGCATCAGGACTGTCTACCTTGATAGAGGGTTTAACAGCGTTGATGTTATCAAAACCTTTGAAAGATTAGGTGTAAAATATCTCATGCCCTTGCAAATAATAGGCAAAAAGAGGAAGAGATTAGTGGAGGAGAGCGAGCCAAATACAATTTTGGACTACACGATGAAGAGCGAAAAAAGGGCGAGATGCCGATTCAAGGTACAAGCAACCTTCAAGTTCTGCATCGTGAAAAGTACGAAAAAGCCTGATGGGAAGATTGCTTTTGCAACTAATCTGGACGTGAATGAGAGGAATGTCAAGTCCATATGCAAAAGGTACGAGAAGAGATGGGGGATAGAAACATCCTACAGGGTCCAAGATAATCTCCTGCCCAAGACCACGTCCAAGAACTACATTGTGAGGCTCTTCTACTTCCTGTTCTCGGTTTGTTTGTATAATCTCTGGGTCTTGGCAAATATCGTTATAGGGATGTTTATTTTGAAGTTTATCCCGAATAAGCCTTTTATAACGGCTAAAATGTTCGGCGTAATGCTTTATACCGTAGGATCAAAGCTGTTTGATCCTGGTGGTTGACGATCCTTTTTTCGGATTTTTGAAGACGGTTTGGTTAGTGGTAAGTAGGTCTAACTCTGCTATTTCTTTAAAGATTATGTAGGTCTTCTCATTATTTTTTAGAATTTACGTATTTTTGACTATTCTTCGAGGATATTTTGGCGATTTTTGACGCTTAAAAATCTATGATTTTCATCAACTTTCGGAGGTACTGTTATATCACCCACATACTTATGCGCAATTCGTATCGGCTCTGGCAGTTTTTGTCCACGCAAGCAATATCTCACGATATCGATCGTAGAACTCAAAGAAACTTTATGCCCCGGAGCTATTATGATAGGATTACAACCTTTTTTTGACAGGAGCGATGCACCAACATATTGGTCATACAATATTATAAGACTATGTTCCCCCATGTTCATTGGCTTATCAACAGTACCACACAATAACTTCTTTGCAACGCCTATTGTTGCCATATCAAGCGCTACGCCAATGTGCGTCGCCAGTCCCGCTGACCTCGGATGATTGATGCCACACCCATCGATCATTAGTAAGTCTGGTATAGTTTTCAGAGAACGGAAAGCACTGATGATCGCAGGACCTTCCCTGAAAGAAAGAAAAGAAGGAATATAGGGGAAATCAACATCTTTTATTGAGTGCTTTTTTTCCACAACATCCATGGTATCATAGTCCAAAATGACGATCCCAGAGATGATTTTGTTATCGAGAAATGCCTGATCAACTCCTGCTATTGTCTTTAACTCTCCAAACTTATCCTCCACCAATGCACAGGATGAAACAATTTCCTGTGCCCTGATAAGCGATCCAAAATCTTGTTCAGATGGAAAAATATTTCTTTTCATTTCATATAATCAATACTTTTCAGCACTTTTTTCCCTTTATCAGTAAGATGATAGATCAAAAAATTACCATCACGATTTGAATCAACTAGGTCAGCTTCCTTCAACTGTTTTAGGTGGTATGAGAGTGCTGAGTGCTGATGTCCTGTGATTTCAACTAGAGTGCAAACACATAGATCATCGACCCCCAATGCCTTGAGAATTTGTAATCTGATCGGATAGGATAGTATCTGGAGAGTTGATGTTACCTCTCTAGTATCCTCTTCTGCCAACGCTTTTACTTTTTCTAAGGTCTCCGATGGTATGATGTATTGGCGGATCATTTCAATGAGACCTCATTTCTTTGAATAATCTTCATTTAACACACATCTCGGACCAATTCGTGTATATTATAGAAGAACTGTGGTTTTCCTCCCGAACTGTAACCTTCACAAACGTATTTGTACTTAAATTACGATTAGAGATTAAATCCTCGTGGAGGTCTATTCCATAATAATCGCAATATCGATTAATTTCTTCTACTTCCGAATTGATTCTAATTCCATAAAGCACTTTCTTCACTTTTGCATTTATTAGATGTATATTATTGCATTATAGATGCATATTATTGCATTATAGATGCTTTTTCTAAACACGCTTTTATTTTAAGTTAGTTGATCCTTGCAGTCAAAACAATAAGCTCTTTCGCCTTCAATGTTCGTCCAAAAATCATTTCCACATCCAGCACATTTGACTTTGAGTAGCGATGATTTAGTTTCCATATACTTAGCTTTCTCTTGGATATAATGCGTACAGACACACTTTTCACCATTTGTCAATTTATCTGCTCCCAGATATTTTACATTACAATCATGTACCCAAACGTCATTCCAGATATTATGGACATTGTTACCACTAACAACATGTAAAAAAATGTCCTCTTTGCACCCATAATCCTTCCAATGACGATCATGTTGGGCAAGCTCAGTGCAGGACCTGCCAACAGTAATGTCAGCGCAGGACCGCGTCCCATGCCAGAATTAAGCAACATTCCTACGATGGGTACCTCAGTCAGGGTTGCAAAGTACATGAGGGCTCCCGAAACGGATGCAATAACATTCGATATTATTGAATTACCGCCAAGATACGTTTGAATTACCCAGATCGGAATCAGGTCAATTATGATGCCCGCTAAGAACACGCCAGCCAGTAGAAGAGGTACTATCATCTTGGCGAGGTTCCATGTTTCTCGCATCCACTCCTTCTGTTCATCTTTAGTGAGCCATTTAGAGGACAATGCAATGGTAATTGTGATGATTGATGTGATGGTCGGCAATTTGATATTCCATGATAGCTTGGTGGGCCCGATTACCAAGATTACGATCAACAGTATGAAAATCGCTGGTAGCATATAGTTGGGGCGTTTTTGATCTGTAGATTTAGATGCTTGAGGTGTTTGAATGGGCTCGAAAGTTGTCTCCCGCGTGCGCATCTCAAACGCAAAGGCCATAGCAAGACCGATGAAGACTGACAATAATATCGCCGCTAGAGCTCTTGCAAATCCAAGATCGTAGCCTATCGCCTGGGCAGTATAAACCATTGCAAGTATGTTAATCGCTGGGGCAGAATATAGGAATGCAGTTGCAGGTCCTATTCCTGCGCCTCTCTTATAGATTCCAGCAAATAGTGGAAGAACGGTGCAGCTGCATACTGCAAGAAGACATCCACTAGTGGCGGCAATTGTATAGGATATGTACCTTTTAGTCCCAGCGCCTAGATATTTCAGCAGCGATTCCTTGGACATCAGAGATGCGATGGCACCTGCCAAGAAGAATGCTGGCACTAAGCACGTTAATACGTGAAGAGCAAGGTATTCTTTCAGCGAATCTATTCCAACCAGTAGCAGAGGTATTACATCTATCATATCATATCACTAAACTACAATAAAGTATTTAAAATTATATTGAAATAGATTGACTTAAAGATTTCGGTTTAAAAATATTTTGAAATACTACTTCTTGTGTAGATGTTGAAAACTCCAGTAAACGTAACGCAAACCATGTATTATCTGCTTGAACCTATGATGTGTGGAAAATTTGGATTCTCCTACCCTTTCCCTGAAACCCACAGGAGTTTCTCCTACCTTCAGCCCACATCTCCATATATTGTATAGCAGATCATATTCAATCTCAAATCCTTTTGCAATTAAATTTGGAAGAATTTTATCCGCTGCATTCCTAGTAAAAACCCAACAACCTGTCTGAATGTCCGTCAACCTATATCCATACATCCATGAGGCAACAGTTGAAGTGAAACTATTGATGAATACTGAAAACCATCCAAGGAGTTCTCTTTGTCTATTTATATCGCGACTGCCCAACAAAACGTCAAAGTCATTCTTCTCGAGAACTTTTAACATTCGCTGAGTATCTTTAGGATCATTGCTATAATCAGCATCAATAATACCAAGATGATCATAATTCGTCTTCAGAAATTCTTCCATAGCCGTTCTAATAGCACATCCCTTGCCCTTGCCATATCTTTGTGTGATGAACTTCCAATTATGCTTAAGTGCAATATTCTTCGTTTCATCCGTCGAATGCCCATCCACTATAAGCACGTCAAACTCATCGGGAATGTCGTCTGCCAATGCTCTTAACGCCGCCTCTTCGTTTAAAGTTGGTAGTAATAAAAGCAAACTCATCGTTCGACCTTTACCGTAGTAAAAACGGGACCTCTAACATCTATCTTCTTGTTTTTGCCCTGCAAATATCTGACCGCAACTGGATCCACCATAATATTTACATCAGAGGGTGACCTTGCCATTCTTACCCGAATCTCATCGCATCCTTGCTCAATTTCATGTGCTGCTAATGCAGCAAATCCATCGACGAATCGAATATTTGTCTTAACACCCTTTTCGAGCAGTTCTCCATATTTTTTCGTTCTAGGAACACCAAAGATCGATCCGTCATGGACCACAAACTCATTGAGAAAGGCTGGTCCACAGAGCTTTGTGTTTTCCTCTGGTTCCACTAGGTAAACATTGATTTTCTCGCCCCCAACTTTGCCTTTCCAAGCATCAAACCTACAGGGGGATGGTTCATTGCCATATTTCTCACAGGTCTTGGTTATCGCTCTGGCGATTTCCTTCCCGATGGGCGTCTCGGGGGCCCTATAGATAGATATCATTTCACCAATTTGCTCATCGCTCAAATGAAATTCAGCATATATTTCTGGGAAATGAACCTCTCTTATGTCAGAAATGCCCTCGGACAACATTATAATCCTGCCCAGACCAGGACCGGAGTTAAACACAGGATATTTAATGTCATAGTTGGCGAGAGCGATCGGTGAGTACATGCCAATCTCCGTAACTTCAACCCAACCCATTTCTGGATGTTTGGCGAACACCTCATAGTTTGTTCCGGGAGCATAGTAAGCAGGATTACTTGGTTTATGCCTAAAATTTACCTCATACCCCATTCGCCTGAAGAATTCCTCGGTAATATACTTTCCGTCTTCTATGGTTAGGTTTTCGTCCATGACCACCATGCTTAGGTTGTAATGTGCTCTCAGGTGTGTCGCATCTTCTCTTTGCTCTCTCCGAAAACGCCATCCGGTGGTGAACAACATCACTGGTAGCTCTTTTTTATCTTGAACAGCCTGAAGAGTCGGAAACCATGCTGTTGTGAGGTGGGATAGTAATGTTAAGGATGATGATTTTGGCTTGATATTCTTTAGTTCAAAAAAGATGTCGTTGATCAAATAATGCGCTTCCTCTGTTGTTATGCCTAATCTAGTGACCAAAGCTTCAGTAAAGTCTTCCCCCCCTGCGATATTTTCTCTCTTATAGTCCCTAAGGATATCTTGGAGTTCCTCAAATTTATCGAAACCCTTGATCTTACCCCTGATCATTTTTTTCTTCATATCAGATAAGCCAATGTCAGGTCTGGGGAGGGTTGCAAGATAATATAAACGGTCCAATATTGCCGGTGCCTCTGGCCCATATTGAAGTCGAACGTTTTGATCTTCCCAGATGGGCTTTAGCACAACCTCATCAAAGCCCATTTCGAGAAGGATGTCTCCAGCTTTATCCGAATATATTGTAATCAGATGTTTTTTTCCCCTTCTATTTGGAAACTTAAAGCTCCTCTCACCGACGAAAAATCTTGATGTTTCCGACCAGGTCTTCTCAAAATCCTTTTTTGCACTTTCTTTGATCTCGTTTGGATCGAATTTCATGGTGTTACATCCCACTTGAGGAATATTGTTGATAGACTCTATTTAAATTATCTATGCTATATTAGGCACTCTTTGTTAGGCAGTCTTTACCATATTAGGCAGTCTTTACAATATTAGGCAGTCTTTTATACTATAAATCATATATCGATATCCAAGGTGTTATCAATGGCCAAAAAAGACGAGAAGGTTGAGGAAAAGCCAAAACCAAAGGCAGAAAAGCCAGAGAAAAAAGAGCCAGAGGGTCTCATGGACAAAATCAAGAAACTACTGGGTATGGGGAAGTGATATATTCTTTACCTCGCCTTTCTTGGATAGAAGGACAACCCTACTAACTTCGGCATCATCAGCGATCTGGTAGCCAGATTCATAAGCAAGCTGCTTAGAGAAGTCTATAACACTCGTATGGGAGGGCATAGCACTTCTAGGAAGCCTTTGTCTTGAGAAGCCCAAGTGCATGTATGCCTTTAGTTCTATGTAGTCTGGCTTTGCTTTTTCTATCAGGCGCGCATATTTTTCCGGCTCTTTTAGATTTAATTCTTCTACGAGCGTGATTCTGATCACCGTCCTCGTATTTAAATTGGACAAAAGTTCTAATGATTCATTTATTTTTGACCATTTATCTTGGATGGGATTGCAAATTCTAACATAAGTTTCCCTATCTGGCGCATTCAAGGAGATATACAGTTGAGTGGGCTCTAATTCTGCAAGCGTTTCTGGGTTTGTCCCGTTAGTGACGAGAAAAGTGCTCATTTGACGTCCATGAAATTCTTCGATCAGCTCTTTCAAAAAGGGGTATAAAGTCGGCTCCCCCATAAGCGATATTGCCACATGGCGAGGATTTTTTGCCTCCTCAAGTTTACTGAGATTTGTGGGGGGGGACCCGGCATAACCTGAGATCAGTCTCATCTGTTCGTCTATACAGCCTTCAGCAATGGTGTCTGGAGAGTCCCACTTGTATTTGGGCACTGTTATCTCTATGGGTCGCCAGCACAAAAGGCACCGATGATTGCAGCCAAACGAAGGCGTCATCTGTATGCATCTATGAGAGGATATGCCATAGAATTTTGACTTGTAACAAGCACCCCTACCTCTAATAGAATTTTTAAGCCACAGACATGGCTTGACTGCGCTATGGCGCCCTACAAAGTGGTAGCCCTGTTTCTTAAGCAGATGCTCGAAATCCTCTTGTTGCATTTAAATCTCCCTAATAGAGTTTGATTTTAGCGCAGATTAAGTGTAATATTTGTATTTAACTCTAAAAAACAGTTTCGTTGCGCATATGTTAGATAAATGTTATATTGGATATACAATATATTCTATGATTTGTAAGGGCTTAGAAATATGCTAATGTAAGCAACTTACATCAAAAGTAAGAAATGAGCGGAATTATCTTTGTTTAACCAGAAACAACATTTTGGGAATGTATCTCTAAGAGGTTTAAAGATTATTGAAGAAGATCCTCAATTTTATTTTTTTATCTTTTACTAAAGTACACATCGGATATATGCTATTTGAGTTTATCCATAGTATTATTCCTCAGTGTTTATGTCATCTTTAATCCTATCGATATACTTCTTTTTTTCAAATACTAAATAACCATCTGCTATACATTCTTTCAAGTTTAGATTCGTATTAGCCTGCACAGACATATGCTCTGGAAAATTACCTGAAAATTCTCGCTCTCTCCTGATAGCACCTAGATGGTAGGGTTCATCAACAGAAACATATTTACCAAATATCTCTCCGCTTGTTAATTTTTCAATTAGCATCGTCAAACCCCTGACAGAGATTCCCTTCATTTGGTGTGCTCTCCTATATTCATTCCATGCGCGAAATAACTCTTCTCTGTCTTTTTCATGCCCAGCCCTAAGAAATCTCTGCACCTTCTCAATTTTTTTGCTATAAGTTGAAGGTACGGCTACAGAAAAACAACGGTTAATTCCTACTTTAATATCCAAACCCACTTCCTCTATTTCTAGAGCATCCCAAACTTTCTCAACTAGATCGACATCTCTGATCATGCATTTAAGCCAATAACTGTCAATCTCAGGTGTTTGATCTCTATTTTCTGATTCCTCTACAAATACTATTTTTGAGATAATCTCGGAAGGCATATGTCCCCTTAGCCTCAAAAAGAAGTTATCAAATGGTGGAAGGCTTTTTGTATCTAGAACCCAATGACCATTAATAAAAGACCAACAATCCCCAATATCTACTGAAGTAAAGTCCTCAGCCTGCATTTCATGAATGTAGAAGTTTTGATAAGCAGGAACTTTTAATTTCGCTACCTTTCTTTTGTAATCGCCTGCAATACTTATTAAAAGAGCTATTTCACTAGTTTGATCGTTATGATTTATTCTTATTTTTTTCGTTTGTGGTTTGTATGGTTTTAAAAAATCCACCACTTTATCAATCCAATTTAAAGCAGATTTAACCCCTTCAACCTCTTTTATCATTTTACTCACTCTTACATACTTATATCTTTTACATTCAATAATGGCCTATTATCTATTTTCCCAATTTTTATTGGTATCTCAATCAATGTATCTTTATGAACTGTTAATTTGTCATCTACTTTTATCGTAACACTAGAGGGAGCATATTCATTTTTCAACAAATCGGTGTAATTTACTTTCAATTGAATTTTTTCAATAGGTGTATTAATTTTTGTTTTAATTCGAGTTCTACTATTTTTTAATTCAATATTATCCTCTGGATTTCTTTCTAGAACGTCTTTCAGTATACTCATTAGGAGAGTGTTCACCTCGCCAAATATTATATCCGTAAAGTTTTCCCGTTTTTTCAGTTCAGATAAGTATTCTTTCAAGCTCTCAAAAGATTCACCATTTAATACTTCAGGAGGTTTCTCTCCCTCACAAACCATTTTCTCTAGGTCATCAGCAACCTCTTTAACGAAACTAGGCTTTATTTGTAAATCCCCTTTTTTATCTTTTTTATCGGCCAAGAATTCATATTCGCCTTTCTCATAATTAATTAGGCCTTTTTCATATGCCCTTTCATAGAACCTTAGAATTAGTTCATACATCAATGAGTCGCCTATAGAAACTATATTGCCACCAATTAAACCTTCAATACTTATTTGTATATCTCCAAAACCAAGATATTGTAATTCCAAAGGTATAGTACTCGATTTTTTCTTATCTGATAGCTCAATTATTTTTGGTGCATTCTTAACTTTTAGTAACGGCCTAAATATCCTACATTCCATATCAAGTGAGTGTATCTTTTGGTTATTTTTAATAATATCAACTAGAATTTTTTTGCTGAATTTTAAATGATCAGGAATTTTTGTATATCTAATAACCAAACCACAAAAAATTCCACAGGGGGCTTTTGCTTTTTTAATTGAGGATATGATGATATCCCCATTATCTTCAATTTTATAGTCCTTAACGTTAATTACCTCAACCAATTCGAAATCTCTGGGCAAATGAACTATAATTTTGTCAAACTGAATTTCTTTGTTGAATTTTATATGTAAAGGTATTTTTTCTCTTGGAAGTGCCCATTTAACAATGTTTACTTCAATGCCTGAATCATTTTCATTACAATTGAAAGTTTTTTCCATGTTATCTCTCTTTTATAATGGCATTTTCCTTATATGTTCCCTTGATATATCTTTTCTTCTTCTCTTTTATAGTCATTAGAAAAATCTTCATCAAATGTTTTGCTTAACCTTCAAAAAAAACATATTTATTTAGCAGTACGCTTTAATTTAGATTTGAATGGAAAGAAGGGATGAGCTCTTAAAAATTTCGTTGATATTGTTGGCTTCGTTTATCGTCAGAGTTCTACTTTTTCCTGCCGAGGGCTATTATATAGACATCAACACGTTTACATCTTGGCATGCCTCTGCAGCAGAAGGATTACGTACCTTCTATGACAGGGGGTGGTCCGATTATCCTCCTTTCAGCATCTACATATTTTGGATTTTTGGAAAAATCGCCAACTACTTTTCGCTTTTTAATACTGAATATTTTGTTTATTTGTTGAAACTGCCTTCAAACCTCTTCGATCTGGGCATATCTTTTTTAATCTTCTTTTTCCTGCGTAAAAAAATTGGTTTTAATCATGCAGCTTTTATAATGGCGATCTATGCCTTCAATCCGGGAACCATTTACAACCTGGCTGTTTGGGGGCAAATGGGATCGGTTTACACATTTTTCATGATCGCCTCCATACTATTTCTCATCTACGACAAGCCGGAATTGTCAGCCTCTTCTATCGCTGTGGCTATTCTAACCAAGCCACAGAGCATTGCCATTCTGCCAATTATAGCCTTCTTCATTATCAGGAAATATGATGTAAAAAGAGTGGTGACATCTCTCGCCGCCTCTGCTGCCTCGGTTTTTCTCATAATATTGCCCTTTAGATGGAGCAATCCCCTCGAATTCCTAGTCAATATATATTCTACCGGATACGAATACTATGCTTTCAACTCTATAAGTGCATACAATATCTGGGCATTTGCCGGTTTTTGGAAACCTGACTCCCAAGAATTGTTATTTTTAAGTTGCCATATGTGGGGCATTATCCTGTTTGGAGCTCTTGTGTTTTTCGTGCTTTATCAATTAAACTTAAACAAAAAATATGACGTAGAATCGATGATCTTCTCATGCTTCTTGCTCTCTTTCGGATTTTTTATGCTGATGACAAGGATGCATGAAAGATATATGTTCCCTGTATTCGCCATTTTGGCTTTAATCATGAACCATGAAAAAATAAAGACGATTTACGGTGTACTAACTGCCACGTATCTATTCAACTTAGTATATGTTTTGAGTTTTATCAATAAAGATAATTTTATACCTGACAATAATATATCTCTAACAATTGTACCATTGATAAATCTGGCAATACTTGCATACTCCATCCATATTATGCGATCCCCTCAATTTCTTAAGAAAATAGAAGTGGAAGATAAAGGGCTCAATTTAAAAGGGCTCAGTTTAAAAAAGCCTGACCTAAAAAGGTTAGGAGAAATGGTGCCTGATAAAGAGGTTGTGATTAAAACTAGGATTACAAGGCGAGACCTTGCAGTGATGTTCATCCTTTCCATCACCTTTTTTTCTATCGCAGTTTTCAACCTAGGGTCCACAGGAATGCCAGCAACAGATTGGCATTCCGTAAATGAAGTAGAAGGTTTTTACATAGACCTTGGATCTGTTCAAACCGTCGACAGAATTGCAATTTTAATCAAAGACGACAATCCGACAAAATTGGATGTTTACTATGGAAGCCCAAGTTATTGGACTTTTTCTAGAAATTACGTAAAATCAGGAGTCTACTATTTCTGGGACGATATACCAATAAGTTGTGATACCCAGTACATCAGATTTGACTTTGACGGTCCCTCAGCAGAGATCCTAGAAATAGCAGTATTTGGCAATGGCAACAAAAAGAAACTCGAAATAAAAAATATAGTTGATAAATATGGAAATGCCCAGTCAGATGAAAGGCAGTTAAAGAACCTGATAGATGAGCAAGTTTTAGTGGAAGAGCCCCTACTAGGATATAAATCGGGCACATATTTTGATGAGATATATTTTGTTAGAACGGCTTATGAGCATATGGATTTCACAGAGCCTTTCGAGTGGACTCACCCCCCACTCAGTAAACTCATAATAGCTTCTGGAATCATATTATTTGGTTCCAATCCATTTGCTTGGAGAATATTGGAAGTAGTGTTTGCCACGGCAGTAATACCTGTCATGTTCATGTTTGGCAAGAAAATTTCTGGGACTTCGCTGGGTGGGTTTATAGCTGCATTTCTAATCACATTTGACTTCATGCACTTCGCAGAAGCCCGGCTAGGAACGGGTGACACTTTTATATTCTTTTTCTTGATTCTAATGTTCTACTTTTTCTTCACTTATTTTCAAGGAATCTTTAAAAAGGGATGGAAAGATGTGGGTCGCCCATTATTTCTAAGCACATTATTTTTTGGTCTTGCCTTCTCAACTAAGTGGTATGCACTGTACGGATTTATTGGGATGGCTTTTCTGTTTATGCTCCTTAAACTCAAAGAATTTTCATTGATGGAAAAGTATGATAAAAAAGATGTTCACAGGTACGTGGTTTATCCACTATCAATCGTCTTTTTTGCCCTGGCAATATCCATAACTATCTACCTCTTAACATACATACCCCACATGATGGCAGGACATAACCTGGGGGATGTGATAAATCTTCAGTTTACCATGTACGGGTATCATTCATCTCTCACTGCACCCCATCCATTTGCATCATCTTGGTGGAGCTGGCCTTTAATTCTCAAACCCATGTGGATTTATAATAATAATTTAGACGGAATTGTTTCAACCATCGTTTTGATGGGGAATCCGGCTATATGGTGGGGAGGGGCAATATTCTTAATTTTGACAGCCACAAAAATGGTGAGAGAGAAGGATAAAACCTGCATGTTCATAGTAGTCCTGTTTCTCTCTCAATGGCTTCCATATGTCCCGATTTCAAGGGCATTATTTATATATCACTTCTACGCAAATGTGCCTTTCATGGTTTTGGCTATTACATATTGGATGAATAATTTATGGAAGGGGAAAGGGAAATGGTTAGTTATCTCGTATTTGATGGTGACATTGATTTTGTTCTTTGTCTATTATCCAGTGATATCGGGATATCCCATATCATACGAATATAAAGAAGGTCTGAGATTGCTAGAAAGTTGGATATTTTAAAGAATAAAGAAAAAGAAGGTGCATCTATAATGAATGTAATTTTGTTTATCTTATTTGCAGCCGTTACTGCTGCCTTTGGGCAGCTAGGATTCAAGCTGGGGATGACGCAGGTCGGAGAAGTGAGCGCACTATCTCCAAGCGTTCTATTTAAAATGATTTTTAATCCATATGTATTAATTGGTCTGTTTC
>CAYZWV010000004.1:0-40043 GCA_964482255.1 uncultured Methanocellaceae archaeon | reverse complement strand
AGTATGACGGTAAAGTGAACAAAAATGACTGGATGAGAGATCATTTGGTTTCCGAATACTATGACAATTTTACCAAAGATGAATTAGCAAAGCATGTTGAAGAAGCATATTATTCATTCTTCAGAATAGGTGCAATAAACAACGTAAAGAAAATGATTAAGAATCTAAGAAACCACCGTGATGCACGTAATGTAATGTTGAAAAATTTCTTCAACCCCTACGTGTGGCAGATTGTAAAAGAAAGATGCAAACCACGCCACAAGATTGAAGAAATACTGATGAATGGAAATGATATGGATTTTGTGAACCAAAAAGAACTAAAAGGATTGACCAAGTTTAAAGACTTGTGAAGTGAATCGTATAAATGAAGGTCAAGATGTCTTCAGAAGAGTTTTTCAAATTGCTAAAATCTTGGGCAGGTCTAAGCTTATTTGAAGAAATTGTTTATTTTTTTGTCTTTTCGGGTATAATTGTTTATTTTTTTGTCTTTTCGGGTATTTGGATAGCTTTATTTCCTACTTTACTAACTCATTTTTCAAGTCATCTTCCTATATTTACAGCCACAGGCCTTACAATTTTGGCATTGTTTAGTACTTGCGCATATGCAATTAAAAATTCCTCAAGACATAACATGCATAACGCAAATGCTAATTTTTATTTCTACGTTAAAGATCATAAGATAGAGGATGTTAAAGATCATAAGATAGAGGATGTTAAAATATGGTTTAAAGAATTAGCTTTGTGGAGAGATCTCTATATAAGACACATTGCTGTTACAACAAATTGGTTTTATTCTTTTTCTGCTATTGGATTTGCTTTTTTATTTAGTATACTTTTCGATATAAACAAAAGCTATTTTTATTTGGGCCCAATCGTTATTTATTGGGGCCTAATCGTTATCATAATTTTACTTTGGTTTTCTATATGGAAATTTTTTAAAGGATTTGGTTGCGTTTCGTTAGATGCTGACGCATTCGATGAAAAGAAAAGTCTTATTACGCACTTACTTAAAGGCTTCTTAGATTACGAATGTAAAACCAGAACTCATTATAAGGATGAATTTTATGAATTTCTAAAAGAACTAAGAGATGATATAAAGAAGGATCGTGAGTTACTTCTTAAGAAACGAAAAAAAACCGAAGCTAAAGAATGTTTAACTCAAGTGAAATACTTAAATAAGCTTCTTAAAGAAAAAGCTAAACAAGACAAAGATTGTGGAAAATAAGGCTTATTTGAAGATGTTTGTACAGGGATTTGAAGGAAATTACAAAAATACGTATCTTTGGAAATCCATACACAATAACTTAACAGAATCCCCCAATAGGGTTCTGTTAACTTCTCGGGGGATGTAAATGGGTGTTAACTATCGTGGGACAACCCCGAGAAGGAAAAAGATTAAAAGGAATCGGTACCTAAATAAAAAACCAATGACTTTGATTATTGGTGCAAGATGTAAAGATGGAGTAGTATTAGCAGGTGATAGGAGAGTTTTAAGAGGTACCGAATATTCAGAGGAAAAAAAGATTGTCCAAGCATTTCAAGATTTTATTGTGGGTGCATCTGGAATATCTGGGTTGATGGACAAATTCCTTTTTGAAATGAAACATTACTTAGAATCTGAACCTGAAGGACTTACATGGAAAGGCTTTGAGTATGTTTTAGAGGATATAGTTTTTGGTCTTTTTCAGAGATATGGGGTGCGATTGGAAGAAGAGCAAACAGCAGAAATCGGAGCACTCTATTTTGATGTTTTATATGGTGCTAAAGAATACTCAGACTATGCAAGTTTGTATCACATGTATCGCAACGGATTTAGTATTGAAGTAAAAAGATTTGATATAATAGGACACGGTCAACCACATGCACTCCCATTCTTAAAGAAATTATATCACCAAGAAATAACTATGGATGAAATGATTAAATTATGTGTTTTCGCTCTAAAATTAATTGACGAAGCAGATATAGATTTATCTGTTGGTGGAAAACCTCAAATATGGAAGATACCTGACGAAGGGCATGCTTTTGAACTTTCAGATGATGAAATAGATGACTTACTAAGTCAATCGACAACAGATAAATTAAAAGATATTATTTTTTCTTAGGTCTAAGGATAAGTTCACTATCCTTGATTTCAGGCTCTAATCTAACCCCCTCATTCCATCCTAATTTTTCTATCTCTTTGGGCGGGATCACAACTGTATATTTCGGATATTCCTTTCCTTTATGTTTCCTTGATAGTTGCCTTTGCAATTGCATGGTTTTACTATATTGTCTTACTTCCTTATAAATCTTTAGGTACCGAAAGGTTTATTATACTTTAGGTACCTAATATAGTATGGTGAGACAAATGCAAATCACAACCACAAGAGAGGAAAGAGGGCTTGAAATTGCCAATTTGGAAGGTCAGATAAAAAGGGTGGATGACCTCACTTATAAGGTAAAATCACAATCCAAGAAGGGTTTTTACAAGGTAAAATCAACTGAAATAGGTTGGAAGTGTTCATGTCCTGACCATGTTTGTCGTGGTGCAAAATGTAAGCATATATGGGCTGTCGAGTTCAGCTCGGCAATAAGAAAGCAAGTGGAGAGAGTAAGGATTGAGCCTATCGTAAATGTAAATCCAACTGAATGCGTCTTTTGTGGTTCATCAAGCATAGTAAAGGATGGATTGAGACATAACAAATATGGAGATATTCAGATATTCTATTGTAAGGGTTGCTCACAGCACTTTACCGCAAATCTCGGTTTTGAAGGAATGAAAAACAGTCCTAAAATTGTAACAACTGCAATGCAATTGTATTTCAGCGGTGAATCCTTTAGAAGCGTTGCCAAGTCCTTGAAGCTGTTAAATGTAAAAGTCTCTCATGTCGCTGTTTATAAGTGGGTTGAGAAATACACCAATCTGATGAAACAGTATGTAGAGCAGATAAAACCTCAAGTTTCTGATACTTGGAGAGCGGATGAAATTTATGTAAAGATAAACGGTGATATGAAGTACCTATTTGCATTGATGGATGATGAAACAAGGTATTGGATTGCTCAAGAGGTTGCAGATAGTAAGTATAAGCACGATGCAAGGTCATTATTCAACAAAGGCAAGGAGATTGCAGATAAAAGGCCGAATGTCCTTATAACTGATGGATTAAGGTCATATCACGATGCCTTTAACAAAGAGTTTTACACAAACACAAATCCACGCTCAAAGCATATTAACACTATCAAGCTAAAGGGAGATAAGAATAACAACAAGATGGAAAGGCTGAACGGAGAGATAAGGCAAAGGGAAAAAGTAATGCGTGGATTGAAAAAGGCAGATACGGCAGCAATCAGTGGCTATCAGATATTCCACAATTACATAAGGGGACATCAAGGTTTAAACGGTAAAACACCAGCTGAAGCTTGTGGGATAGATGTTGTTGGAGACAATAAGTGGATTACGTTGATTCAGAACGCCGCCTGTAAACAATGCTAATAAAATATGGTGGTGATGTATATTCTGTACTTTAAAAAGGTTGTTGAATGGCGAACTGTTAAAATATTACCAAAGTATTAATATGGTGGAAAAAGTTATATATCGTATCGATAATTACTTCCCAAATAGATAAGATACAGGGGTAATTATGGAAGAACTAAAACCTATTGAAATTCAATTTAGTGGACTAAAAGCTTCACAGTTTTTTGATAAAAAATTCGTAGAACTATTCCAAAAAAGAATAGAAAATGCAAAATTCCAACATTTTTGTATTTACATAACCGAAGAAAAAGAAGGAGAAGAAGAAAAGGCTGTTGAAAGAATATGGATTGGTCATGATAAGATAGAAGATGCAAATAATGAAATAATAAACATCTCCACAAGAAAATCCGAAACTTTAGAAAAAGTAATTAAGGTTGTACGAAAATTTGTTGAATAGGTGGATTTTATTTGAGATTATTGCCAGTAGATCTAAAAAAACATATAAATTGGATAAATTATCCTGAGCTAGAATGTTTTTTAGGTGATGATGAAGAAAAGAGGTCGTGGTGGATTGAACCCAGAGATATAGAAAAAGATTATGAAAAAATCCTACAAAGAATAGCAGGAGGGGAATTTCAAGAATTAAAAAAAGAGGTTGAAAGGTTAAACAAAGACGTGAAATTATTAAAGGGATTAAAAAGAATTCTAGTAACTGAGGAAGCTTTTATTGAAGTCTGGGACAATGAATATGATGAGCTCTGGGACGAGTATTGAGCAAAGAAATATTGTATTTGTTCCTTTTAATTATGTAGAACTAGATAGAGTTGGAAAAAGACCTGCAATTGTTATTTCCGACAATGAATTTAATTTAAATTCAGAAGATATGATAGTTTGTGCTATAACTCGCAATCCAAAAAAAGTTAGATATGATATTTCAATAACAACAGATGATTTGGAAGATGGAAATTTACGTCATCCTAGTAAAATAAAAACCTCAAAAATCTCTACAATGAAACAATCTAATATCTTGTTCAAAATAGGAAAATTAAATGAAGAAAAAAGCAAAAAAGTAATTGAAAATATAAACAAAATCATAAAAATTAAAAGTTAATGTAAATGAATTAATACAATCGTAACATCCCACGCAAGTTAACAGTTAAACTTATCCCCTAAGAAGTTAACAGAACCCCCAATAGAAATCTTTATATATGATTAACACTAACTTAAGGTTACTAACTTGAAGTTAGTGATAGGGATGGACTCTGCTAAACTGCTGGACATACTGGGCAACGAAAACAGGAGAAAGATACTTAAACTGCTTTCCCATAGACCCTACTATGTCTCTGAGATCGTAGATCAACTGAACGTAGGTCCTAAAGCCATCCTTGGTCATTTGGACATGTTGGAGAGGTCGGGTCTCATTGAATGCTCCAATGAGCAGCGGCGTAAATACTTCCATATCGCAGGCAATGTACAACTGGAGGTTTCCGTCTCACCCTATCTATATGGCGCTGAGGCAAATTCCACCATGATCAACGCTGAAGAGCGTAGAAAGCTGAGGCAAGAGTACATTTCGAAGAATTCACTGCTGAACCATAATGGGGAATTGCAGCGATTGCACTCATTACGCAGAGAATTGACGCTCGCACACAGATCAGCTCAAGCGAGGATAGTCGAGCTTATGAACCTATGCTCTGAAACCATCGATCAGATCACACCTGATCCCATAGAGGCTGAGATATTATTGGCTTTGATTAGGGGAATGAGAACTTCAGAGATGCTTTCACAGGAGTTAAACATCTCTGCAAGCAAAATGGAAATATATCTTCATCGGTTGAAAGAAAAAGGAATAATAACTGAAAGACAAAAAAAATGGTATATTAGGTGAGAGAGAAATGTCAGAAGAAGTAACGCTAAAAGTGGCGGAAGCATATCATAGGGATGCTGGAAGGGGGATCGCCAGAATAGACATGGTCACCATGAAAAAGCTGGGACTCGTGAGTGGCGATACCATCGAGATACAAGGTAAAGAGACAGCTGCTGCCATAGTATGGCCCGGATATTCTGACGATGTAGGCAAAGGAGTTATCAGAATAGACGGCAACATCAGGAACAATGCATCCGTTGGCATAGATGACAAAGTTAAAATAAACAAAGTGGATGCAAAAGAGGCAACCCGCATAACAATAGCACCTACAGTTCAAATCAGAAAAGAAGTTATCAAAGTGATTGAATACCAATTACAGAAGATACTGGAAGGGCGCCCCGTAATTAAAGGACAAAAAATAAGGATGGAGATGATGGGCAGTCCTCTTACATTCATAGTAACAGCAACGCAGCCATCTGGAATCGTGGTGACATCAAAAAACACACGCATGGTGTTACAAGAAAGGCCCGTTGAGGAACTAGAAAGGACGGCCCCACAGATAACGTACGAGGATATCGGTGGACTAAAACGTGAAATTTCCCTTATAAGAGAGATGATCGAGCTCCCCCTCAGACACCCAGAGATATTTCAGAAATTGGGCATCGACCCACCCAAAGGAGTGTTGCTCTATGGACCCCCAGGAACCGGCAAAACGATGATTGCGAAAGCCGTTGCTGGCGAGACGGATGCGAACTTTATACCCATCAGCGGTCCGGAGATCATGAGCAAATTCTACGGTGAGAGCGAAAAACAACTCCGAGACCTTTTCGATGAGGCTGAAAAGTCTGCACCATCTATAATCTTTCTTGACGAATTGGATGCAATCGCTCCGAAAAGAGAAGAAGTGACCGGAGAAGTGGAACGTCGTGTAGTTGCCCAACTGCTTGCGCTTATGGATGGACTAAAAGCAAGAGGAGAAGTCATAGTGATCGGTGCTACCAACAGACCAAACGCGCTTGATCCTGCTTTACGAAGAGGAGGAAGATTTGATAGAGAGATCGAAATTGGAATCCCAGACAGAAATGGACGTTATGAAGTTCTTCAAGTCCACACAAGAGGTATGCCTCTTTCAGAGGACGTTGACTTAAAAGAGCTGGCAGACATAACCTATGGTTTTGTAGGTGCAGACATAGCAGCACTGTGTAAGGAGGCTGCTATGCACGCAATACGTAAAATTTTGCCGGAAATAGACATTGAAAAGGATATTCCTCCCGAGGTCATTGAAAAATTAATCGTCACGAAGGAGGGGTTCAGTGAGTCTCTTAAAAACATTGAGCCATCAGCGATGAGAGAGGTATTCATCGAAGTTCCCAAAGTAGAATGGAAGGATATCGGTGGTCTTGATAAAGCCAAACAGGAGCTGATAGAGGCGGTGGTATGGCCGCTTGATTACCCCGAGGTGTTTGATACTCTTCACACAGAGCCTCCCAAGGGCATATTGCTATTTGGTCCACCAGGAACCGGCAAGACGATGCTCGCAAAAGCAGTTGCCAATGAGAGTAATGCAAACTTCATTTCTATCAAAGGTCCTGAATTACTTTCGAAGTGGGTTGGTGAGTCAGAGAAGGCTGTCCGAGAAATATTCAGAAAAGCAAGACAATCTGCCCCAACGATAATATTCTTAGACGAGATGGATTCGATAGCCCCTACACGGGGGGGAAGCTCAGACTCTCATGTGACAGAACGGGTCGTCAGCCAGATACTCACTGAGTTGGATGGATTAGAGGAGCTGAAAGAAGTTGTCGTTTTGGCTGCAACCAACAGACCTGACATGATAGATCAGGCGCTTCTACGTCCCGGTAGGCTCGACCGATTGATCTACATCCAGCCTCCCAACGAAGAAGCGAGGGAGAAGATTTTCAGCATACACCTGGAGGGTAAGCCCATAGTAGATGATGTTGACATAAAAGAGTTGGCAAAAAATACAAGTGGATATGTGGGCGCAGATATAGAGGTAATATGCAGAGAGGCAGTAATGCTTGCCCTGAGAGAGTTCATTGAATCTGGAGTGGAGCCAGAACACTTAAAGGAGAGCGCACAAAACATCGTGATAAAAAAGGAGCACTTTGATGCCGCTATTAAAAAGGTAAAACCGGCAGTATCAAGAGCGACCTTCGAAAAGTTTGAGAATATGGCTGAAGATTTCGATAAATATGCATATGCATGAGGTGTATAAAATATGAAGAAAAAAGATAGAAGACCTTGGGATTACAACATATTCGGAAACTGGGACGAGATAATAGAGCGAATGTTTGAATCCATAGACACGGATGAGATGAAAAGTAGACCATTTATCTATGGATTCTCGCTAACGCAAAGACCTGGCGAGGAGCCTGATATTCAAGAGTTTGGAAACATACACCCATCTATTCATGGCTTCGAAGTGGGCGAAAGAAAGCCTATCATCGATGTATTTGAATCAGATGATGAAGTCCATGTGGTTGCAGAGATGCCTGGAGTTGATAAAGAGGATATAAAACTAGATGCAACTGAAACTTCACTGGACATTAGAGCTAAGACTGAAAATACGGAATACTCCGAACATGTCGAACTACCTGTAAGTGTGCACACAGACAGTGCAAAAGCCAGTTACAAGAATGGGGTTTTAGATGTAACTCTCAAGCGAGCCAATCTTGAAAAAGAGAAGGCTTCAATCAAGGTGGAATAGATTTTCACCTTAATTTTTTTTTATAAAATTTTAGTTAATACAACTTTCCTGGTCCAACAATAGCGGGGAGTGGATTTGAACCACCGATCTACGGGTCTCTCACCAACCACAGAAAGGTTAATCCTTTCAATGATCGATTTATCCTCCATTGGAGGTGTTCTGCCTTAACCATGATTTTCATAGTGCTATCGAGAACTTGTGAGTTTAGCACTTTTTGATTTACCTTATTCTTCTGATTTTGAAGAAAGAAGGCGTTTCTGTGGGGCAAAAACCACCTTTTTATTAAAAGTTGGCTATGAGCCCGTCGGGATCTCCTGACTACCCCACCCCGCTTCAAAATTAATTTACTTCCTCTCTCTTGCTCAGCGTGTCCTGAATGGCATCCAGTAATTCATCGTCTGTCTTGCCTTCAGTATCGATGCCAAGTTCTTCTGCCGTTTTCTTTATCTTAATCTTCTTTTCGTCTACAGTGGTTTCCCCTAAGGACCGCTCAAACTGTTTCAGCTCAATCTCTGCTTCTTTTTGTGCCTTTTTGAACTCGCCCATCGACTTGCCCATGGATTTCGCCAGTTCTGGTAACTTAGTCGCTCCAAAGAGTAACACTATAACTCCAAATATGAGCAGAATCTCGGTTGTTCCTATAGGGACCATAATCATCAACCAACGCCTTATGTCGATAGTGAAACTTAAGCTTCCTGTTCCTTAGCTTGTTTGTTCATCGCATCCTGAATGGCATCCAGTAATTCATCGTCTGTCTTGCCTTCAGTATCGATGCCAAGTTCTTCTGCCGTTTTCTTTATCTTAATCTTCTTTTCGTCTACAGTGGTTTCCCCTAAGGACCGCTCAAACTGTTTCAGCTCAATCTCTGCTTCTTTTTGTGCCTTTTTGAACTCGCCCATCGACTTGCCCATGGATTTCGCTAGTTCTGGTAACTTAGTCGCTCCAAAGAGCAGGACTATGACCGCAAATATGATCAAGAGTTCATTAGGTCCTATTCCTCCAATCATTTTTTTATCACCCAACTCATTATAGCGATAATAGATATTAAACGTTCTGTTCCTTAACTTTTTTACTGAGCGTTTCCTGAATAGCCTCCAGCAATTCATCTTCTGTCTTGCCTTCGGTATCGATGCCAACTTCTTCTGCCATCTTCTTTATTCTATCTAATTTTTCTTTATCAGCAGTTTGCTTTTTATAATCAAAGCTCAGTTCGTATTCTATTTCCCTTTGAGCCTTCCTGAATTCGCCTAAAGCCCTGCCCATAGAAGTAGCTAATTCTGGCAACTTGTTCGCACCGAATAGCAACAAAACCGTCACGAATATCAGTAGCAGCTCTTGTGAACCTATCATCAAACATTATAGTTCCGCTTTGGATTTAAGGCTTTTTACCCAAAATGAATTCCAGCACATTTTGCTTCTTTTCCTTTGCTCTCTCGGCTGCCCCATCCACTTTTTTTTGCATCTCAGAAAGCTTAGCACTAGGAAATTCACCCACAACCTTCTTAAGTGGTGTATAAGCCGATTCCCGGAATTTTGGAGTTAATTCATGACTATCCCCGTTTTTGATGAGCACGACACCAGATCCCTCTTCTATGTGCCCTACAATATCTACCGAAATGTTGTGCTTGCGCAGCACTTTCAACACATCTTCTGCTACGTTTTTAGGTGCAATGATCAAAAGCGCATCCAATGAAACGCCCAGATAATCGATATCTAATTCATCCAGCATTCTGAGCACTTTTGTATTGATTAATGAGCGAATTTTCTCCTCAATAAAAACGAGTTTTACCCCTGCTGTCTTCGAGATCTCGGTTGCATCCCCCCTAACACCCCCGTTGGTGATGTCAGTCATAGCATGTATCTTGTTCACCATATCGCTATCCAACAACAACTTACATGCATCCAAAAATCTCGTATTAAGGGTTTCCATAACGACGTCTGACTTCCCAAAGTAGAGTGCAGTTGTAGATATGGTCCCACCACCAGCTCCCTCGGTTATTAGGATCACATCCCCAGATCGTGCATCTTTTCGAGCAGTCAACGTAGAAGCAATGCCAACTGAGCCAACGCAACCAGTCATTCTATCCCCAATAACCATATCTCCTCCAATGCGGAGTGTACTTCCTGTGACCAGTGGAACGTCGACGAGTTCTGATACAGTAGCGATGCCGGCAGTGTAGTCGAATATCTTGGAAACGTCCCCATCATCCGCCAAATGAATATCAGAAAAAAGCATAATAGGACGGGCACCCATGACATATATGTCACGTAATGCCGCCCTGGTTACATGAAATCCTGCCAGAAACGGGAAATCACTTAAGCGAGAGTGCATTCCGTCAACAGTGAGAATGATATATTTGCCGTTGACGAAAACGACTCCAGAGTCATCCATTTGGCTTGAATCGATAAAAGCACCTGTATCTCCTATTATATCAGCAATTTTTTGATGAGCATAAAAATCTCCATGGCCACGGGATCCAACGCCGAACTCACCCATGGTAACACCTGAGGCCGAGAAAGACGTTATATCGGCATCAGGACGTAACGTTACCTCTGCCTCCTCCAGAACGGCTTTAGCAAGGATGCTGGCTTTGTCTCCAGATGTGTCCTTGACCTCAATAATGCGCTCTATTAATTTGCGCATTATGATATCGTGATTCTCACCCCTACGCAGAGCACGCTTAGCATAGCCCTCAAGATCCATTTACCTACCTTCTTCTTATTTTTTAATTTCCCTACCTTTTTCACACTACACCATATAAAACTCAAATTATGATCCATTCCATATATGTTATTAATTGGCAAAAAGTAAAACACTACTATTTTTATCCACCTGATAAAGTATATTTGCTACTTGTTTAATTTGGATCGCTTTTCGAACTGTAGCATCACATGTATCGATCCTTAGAATACCCCCTGTACATTGCTCGTTTCAAGTAAAATTTTCTGTTCGACTTTTTGAGATATAAAGACCTTTTATCTAGTAAGTATTCTTTTTTCGAAAAAAGATGCATTTACAATGAAAAAATACCATAGTTTATTGAAGATGTTGTAAAGAAAAACTGCGTACAATGCATACTGCATGCCGCTTGAGAGGGTAAATATGAAGAACGCTTAAAAGAGATTTCTTTCCTTTTACCTATTAGTTCCCTCCTGATAATAGGATTATTATAGCAAAATATTTCAGGTTGGCAGAAACATTTCAGATTAAACTTCACTGAGATAGAGGGTCTTTCAAAAACTTTATATCGAATAAAATAATAATGTCTTATCTTGTTTTGATTGGAAAAATAGCGTTCGCTATTTCAGGAGGGTTAAAGTGAACTTCGAAAATTTAGATATAACAAAATTAGACAGGAGGACTTTTCTCAAAGTGGCTGCAGCTATGGGTACAGCTGCTTTTGTGGGTACCTATAAGTCAGATATTGTCAGAGCTCTGGAACTCTCAAATACAAATATCGTTTGGCTAGAGGGTGCAGATTGTTGCGGTTGTTCAGAGTCTTTTCTCAACGCTGCATATCCAGATGTTATACAGGCAATCACAAAGCTAGGTGTGTACGTGGGTTACCATGAAACCCTGATGATGCAACAAGGCGTTTTTGTGGATGGGAGATTGGTAGGCACTTCAGAGCTGAATTCAGAGCTGGCTCTTGAGGAATACATGACAGGCGCAAAGCCCTTGGACGTATTGGTCATAGAGGGTGCGATAGCAGACGGACCAGAGGGTTCTGGCATGTACACCACGGTAGGAGGGCATCCTTTCAAGGAAATGGTTGAAAGATGTGCTAAACAAGCCTCATACGTTGTAGCCATAGGTGCTTGTGCAACATATGGCGGCATTCCAGCGGCAAAAGGCTCTGTAACCGGCAATATGGGAGCACAATTCCTACAAACGGCAAAAGGTGGGATTCTCGGCTCTAAATATGTATCAAAAGCAGGTCTACCAGTCGTGAACCTTCCATGCTGTCCGGTACATCCGGATTGGGTAACGTTGACGTTGGCATCGATCATAATCGGTAAGGGAGGGTTAATCGAATTGGACAGATACAATAGACCAACAGTGTTTTTCCCACCCGACCACACCATACACGAAAACTGTCCTAGGCGTGGTTTCTATGACCTCGGTCAAATGGACACTGAATTTGCTGAAGGTCATTGTCTATGGAAGCTTGGATGCAAGGCACCTATAACGCATGCAGACTGTGCAACACGACTTTGGAACGCTGGGGCGAATATGTGTACTCAAGCTGGTTCGCCGTGCATTGGCTGTGCGGAGCCTGTATTCCCAGACGGTACTTCGCCATTCTATGTAGGAATGGAAATGATGTCAACGCTCGTGGGAGTGGACATAGATACCATAGCTAAGGTTGCCATAGGGGCAGCAGCCGTGGGTGTTGGGGCACATGCAGTGCGCAGAATTGCCATGAAGGAGGATGAGTAAGCGATGACCATAGTAGTTGTAGATCCATTGACAAGGATTGAAGGACATTTGAGACTAACCGCGGAAGTCAACGATGGTGTTATCACAAATGCACACAGCTCTGGGACGATGTACAGGGGATTTGAACAGATTCTCAAGGGCAGGGACCCAAGGGATGCATCCAGAATAACTCAACGCATCTGCGGAGTGTGTCCGACTTGCCATGCAATAACATCGGTCAGTGCATTGGATGATGCTTTTGGTATAACAGGATCCATACCAAAGGATGCCCTGGTCGTGAGAAACATCATTCAGGGTCTGAACGCCGTAGCCAGTCATGCTACTCACATCTGGGTTCTCTGGTTGCCGGACCTAGCTCATCCAACATATAAGACGATTTTGGAGACTGTTAACCTAAAGCCTATATGGAACGAACTCGTGGGCAGATTTGCACCCATCAGTTACTCCATAGAAGGCAAGGCAGTTCCACCGGGAAGCTCTTACTTAGCAGCCATCCCAGAGAAGAAGGCGTTACAGGAGGCAGAAGCCGTGTTGGGGGGCAAGATGCCCCATCAGATGGCAACTATCGTTGGCGGAGTCACTTGTACACCAACCATCGGAGATATAGGCAGGATCGCATCCTACTACGTGAGGGCTATGGATTTTGTCAACCATTATGCGTTAGGACTGGATGCATTGCTTGGAATAACAGATCCGTTGGAGGTCGCAGATGCATGGCTTGGACTAACACACGATGTCAGCAAGGACAAGGCGGTGGCAAACGTATTGGACATATTGGGAAGTCTGCCGACCGACGATTTCTCCAGAGAGGCTGGATGGAGCGATGTTGCGTTGCTCGCAGCCTTCGGCTCAGAACTCATAGGAGAGACTTTACTAGGATTGCCAGCCAGCCTTAAGTTGGATACGATCGGCGGATATCCAGTTGACCCGACGAAGATCGGCTTCCTTTCGTATGGTATATACTATGCCATCAAAGAGGGATATAATCCAACCAGCCCAAAGGGTGAACGCTTCCTCACATCTGGCTTTACCAGTGGAGACCTCAAGTACGAGAATTTCGATCATCTAAACGTTACTGAGCATGTGGCACACTCATTCTACACGAGTGGCAATGACCTACATCCATGGGACGGAGAGACAGAACCCGTTAAAAAAGCGGCGGATATTAGATACGATGATCCGAGATCAAAGTACAGCTGGCTCAAAGCACCGAGATATAAGGGAATACCCTGTGAGGTAGGACCTCTATCGAGGATGATCAATGCAAAAGAGCCTTTGGTCATGGGACTGGCAGAAGCATTCTTGCAGAACGGCTACTCGCCTGCAAACGTCTACACGAGAATGCTGGCAAGAGCACAAGAGACAATCATCATCGCTAGGGAGCTCAAGAAATGGGTTCTAGTTGACCTAGATCCAAATGGCAGATTCTACACACATGCAGATCTATCGATGGCTAAGAACAGCAAAGGCGTGGGCGTCTGGGAAGCTCCAAGAGGTTCATTGGGACACTGGATCGTGACAGACGGCGACTCGAAGATCAAAAGCTATCAACCGGTGGTTCCATCGACATGGAATCTATCGCCCAGAGATGCCAATGGCAAACTGGGTCCAGCGGAGTTAGGGCTTGTGGGCAGCAAGGTCGGTCCGGTTGGTAATGTGCTCAGCACACTGGGTGCAATACCATTATCCAAGGAAACCGAGAATCCAACAGGCATATTCCACGTAGGCAGATCATACGACCCATGCCTCGCCTGTGCGGTGCACACGATTGACAAGAGGACCAACAAGAAATACGAGCTCAGATTGCTCTAGGGTGGGTAACATGGCTAAGAACATAGCAGAGAGATGGAACATACCCATGAGGGCGATGCACTGGGTTCATATGATAACAACCCTGATACTGATCGTTACCGGCTTTAAAATCTACTTGGGCTGGGGCTTTCCCGCCACGTACTCAGCTGCACGGGCTTTACACATGGTTGCAGTTTGTGGATTTCTAACCGCAAACGTCATCTTACTACCCTATGGTATGATCTCGGAAGCTCTTGAGGGCATCAAACATTTGGGCATGAAGCAAGGAATCAAGCACTTCATTAAGGCGAATATTTTCGGCATAGAGGATGCACGGCGACTAAAAGCCATACTGCTCAACTTCTTTGGGAGACAAAAGGAATATCCAGCACTCACGATCTATGACGAGAAGAGGGGGTTCTATGTGAACAGAGCCCACCCAATCACGAAGATATTGATAATGCTAGAGGCGATCGCGATCGTTCTCATCACGCTGACTGGTATCGTCATGTATGACACCAACTGGAGTGTCATGGGAATTAACATAGGTGCAGCCATAATTGGCGTTATCACATGGATCATACCGTCTGGAATGGATGCAATGGCATTCTCTAGAACGCTGCACCTTGGCACTATGTACTACTTCGTCTTTGACCTGTTCATACATGTTGGTATTTTGCAGTTGGACCTGAAACTCACACAGGCATGGAAGGCAATGTTCTTCACCGGCAACGAAGACCTTGGTAAATCTCCGCGCGCAAAAATCATAAAAAAATAGATAGATAGGGCTTCTGCCCTTTTTTATTTTTTGTATTTATTTAAGGAAAACCACTAGATTTCAGTATTTCTCCGTCATTATTTATTATCAAAGCCTCTGATCCAGCTCTTTCCACCAAACGTAGGCCTTCTTCTGCACCCAGCACAAATACGGCAGTTGATAGAGCATCCGCATCAATTGTAGTTTCGGCAAGGATGGTTACGCTCATCAACCCTTGAACAGTATAACCGGTTCTTGGATCCACAATGTGTGGTGATATCGTCCCATCATTGAAACATCTCTCATAGTTTCCACTGGTTGCAACTGCCTTATCGCAGAGCTCGATGGTCGTGACAGATTTTTTCTTGTCCTGTGGGTTACGTATGGCAACCCTCCAGGGCGCTTCATCTAACTTATTTCCAACGGTTCTGATATCTCCACCTGCACTTACTAGCGCATGCTCTATGCCATTCTTCTTTAATGCTTCAATGGCCTTGTCCACAGCGTATCCCTTTGCGATACCTCCCAGCGTTATGCCCATGCCATCCTTTTTGAGTTGTATCTTCTCATCCTCGATGAGGATGTTCTTAGGATCAAGCAATTCCAATGTCCCCTCAAGCCTTTCTTCCGTTGGAATACCCCTATTCCATAGCTCTATAACCGGCAAGACCGCAATGCTGAACGCTCCGTTGCTCAGCCCAGAATGATGATTCGCCCTTTCGATTACACGTATGGTGTCAGCATTTGCATAATCGCAGTAGCCATTGTTGTTGAGCATACTTATTTCACTGCCATCCTTGTAGATGCTCATAAGATCGTTGATCTTATACATTTCTTCGAAGGAGACGTCCATCGCCTTCTTTGCCCACTCCACGTCGGAATGTACTACTGCCATCTTCACAGAAGTTCCCATTATATTGCGAGTGCTCTCTGTAAGGTAGGCTCTCTTAGCACTCAGCCAGCTGCCAGTCATGAGTGCCAATGAAAAGGCTGCACAACCTTTTATAAACTTTCTTCTATTCATCATTCTTAGTACTCCAATATTTTGATCGCGTTTCTTGGGCATTTTTCAACGCAGATGCCACAAACAGTGCACTTCTCTTGGTCGATTACGGCTAGATTATCCTTAAGCGTTATCGCATCAGAAGGACATGCCTTCACACAAATACCACAGCCTATACAGCCGAATTTACAGACTTCTCGTACATATTTGCCCTTATCTTTAGAAAAGCATAGCACTCGAACATTCTCGCTGATTTTTCTCAGCGTCAAAATACCCTTAGGACATATATTTACGCATACACCGCAACCCTTGCATGCATTTCCATCTATTACAGGCAGCCTATTTTCACCGATGGTTATAGCACCAAAGGGACAAGCCCTCGCGCAGCTACCATGTCCTATGCAACCATAGGAGCAGGCTTTTTCTCCATCTGCGACCAGCATAGCAGCTTTGCAATCCTCCACGCCGTCATACTTGATTCTGCTAGTGCAGTTTACCCCACCATTGCACAGGACAACTGCAACCTCTTTCTCCTTTTCTTCCACGCAAACGCCTACACACTCTCCGACCATTTTTATACAATCAAAACTAGCTGAGGTACAAACATCTGGTGGGAGTTCTCCTTTGGCAATACGTTCCGCACAGGCTGCACATCCAGCACATCCACATGCACCACAGTTAGCACCAGGCAGGAGTTCTAATATCGCCTCCACTTTTGGGTCTACGTCAACATGGAATTTTTTCGATGCCCATACTAGCATAATGCTGCATCCAAGCCCTACGGCGCCTAGAACCGCCATGGCAGCACCTAGAATTTTATCACCCCAAAGTAGTTCACAAAGATCAAGGATAGTATAGCGGCAACTAAAAATGCGCCTGTAAACCCTTCAAACATGTCAACACCTCTTTGCCAAAGTTTCTCTCTTATTCCTGCTGCAAGGAGCATGACTAGGCCATATCCAAGTCCAGCACTGACACCGTATACGACGCTCCCAACGTAGGAATAATTTTGCTGGGCATTCAGCAGAACCACACCAAGCACAGCACAGTTGGTCGTTATCAAGGGCAGGTAGATCCCCATCGATCTGTATAAAGCTGGTTGATGTCTGCGAATGATAAATTCTACCAACTGAACAAATGCTGCAATGATCAAGATGAAGCAGATCGTCTGTAGAAACTCCAAGCCGAGAGGTACCAAGATGAAATGGAATATGGGCCATGTAAGAAGGGATGCCATACCCATTACAAAGGTTACGGCCATCGACATGCCTATTGAGCTACTGCTATCCTTGGTCAATCCTAGGAAAGAGCATAGTCCAAGGAAAAGTACCAATAGGAAGTTTTTAGTAAATATTGCTGTTATAACCAGCTCCAATAAGTTTTCTGTTGGAAGAAATGTTGGCATCTTATCCTCCCCTCGCCCTCATCTTCTTTCCCATGAATTTGAATAAGAACATGAGCGAACCTATTGTGAAAAACGCTCCGGGAGGTAGTATCATAACTGTGGCAGGCTCAATAGGTATGTGCAAGGTAGCCAGCTCCAAGAAACCAGGTTGTCCGTTCTCCAATAGCCATAGCATGACAAAGGTAATCTTTCCCGTCCCTAGCAGCTCCCTGATACCCCCGATCAGCATCAGCACTAATATAAAGCCGACTGATACTCCCAACGCGTCTGCTATCGACGGTATAACGGGATTTTTACTGGCATATGCCTCCGCCCTTCCGATGACGATACAGTTCACCACAATCAAAGGGACAAATATGCCCAGCGCTTCATACAAAGGTGGTAGGTATGCCTCTAATATTATATCTATTATCGTGACAAAGGTTGCGATTACCACGATAAAAATGGGCAATCGTATAATAGAAGGTATCTGATTCCTTAGCAATGATATAAACAAGTTGGACCCAAGTAGCACGAAAGTGAAAGCCAATCCCATACCCAACCCGTTTTCAAAGGACGTGGTAACTGCCAGAGTGGGACATATACCCAGTACCAAACAAAATACAGGGTTATTTTTTATTATCCCCTTTGTAAATTCGCTTGATAGACTTGGTCTCCCATTCAATTTCATCCGACCTCCAACTGGATCTCTTCTATTTTATTTCTCATGGCGTCTACGACAGCTGTTGAGGATATGGTGGCACCGGTAATGGCATCGACTTTACCTTCAGGAGATAGGTACAAATCCCCCATCGATAAACCAATTAATTGGCTTTGGAACGCAGTTTCTTTTATCTTTGCACCTAATCCTGGCGTCTCAGAGTGTCTCACCACTGTTATGGCAATAACATTATAGTCCAAGTCTATGGCTCCAGCAAGCAGTATGGGTCCTTGACATCCTTCCTTTTCCACGAAAAATGCATAACCGACCAAATTACCCGCATTATCGTAGGCTTCATAATAGATTGGATTCTCCTCCCCGCCCACTGGCGTAAATGCCGCCGCATCTGGCATAACCCGAGGCAAAACCATATCTAAATTAGCCGCCATGTATGCTTGAGTGCTCTCATAGGTCGTGGATAGTGTACCCGCAGCCACCATTGCAATAAGAGTCAGCTTTGCTAACGCTCCTAGCGTATTCACTACGGGTTCTCCCTTGTGTTTCCTATAAAGAATATAAGAAACAGGCACAGCTTCAATGACAATCAAAAGTATTCCAATGCCCAAGATCGTCGTCAAAGTAACCAGAGGGATGATCAAGATTAATGCAAACAAGGACCCTATGATTCCAAGCAGCAAAGCCACATATTTTAACTCTTCTTTAACCATGACATATACCTCCTTGAAGGATCTGGAACAGTATACCTATCTATCAAAGCCGTGAAACAATTCATCAACAATATCGAGTAGCAAATGCCCTCAAAATAACCACCAAATTGCCCATATATGATGATCAATGCTCCACAGCCTGCGCCGAAAATAAATCGTCCGTTCTTCGTCACTGGTGTCGTCGAATGGTCTGTGGCGAGGAAAAACACGCCCAATACCAGAACACCAGTAAATATGGATGAGAGATCTATGCGGAGTAATAACGCAGACAGTGCTACTATCGCAATAAAGGCCAAAGGAATTCTCCAGTCGATATATTTTTTATACAACAGATACAGGGCTCCGATCATAGCAAGTGGCGAAGCATCTGCTAGTCTAGTGGCACCATACTCCAAGATATAAGGCATGGATGCGCTAAATCTTGGAATGGATGCAGGAGTTGGAGACATTATCTCGGACCATGATATCATCAAAAAAGCCACTCCTACCAAAGATGGGTTAAATATGGTGTGCCCCAAGCCTCCAAAGGCATGTTTTGCGAATACTAGGGCGATTACCACTCCAACGATGGGTACCCAAAGCGGGACGTTTGGCGGTAAGAGCAATGCCAACAATAAACCAATGAGCACCGCATTACCGTCTTTGATGGTTATCCTTTTATCCGACATTTTCTGAAGGATCGCCTCAGTCAGAACAGCTGTGATCACACTTATCAAAACGATAGATAACGCTGGGAGACCAAAGACGTACACTGCTAAAAGTGTTACTGGGAGTAATGCGATAACCATGCTCCACATGATTTTTTCTATGCTTATGTCCTCCCTGATGTGTGGTGGCGATGAGACTATCAGTTGCATTTCTGTTCCTCCAGCTCCGCTTTAGCATACTTTATCAACTGCACTATGGGTATCTTGGAAGGACATACATTAGCGCAAAAGCCACACTCTACGCAATCCATCAATCTGTATTTTAAACAGACTTCAAATCTGGTATTTTCCGCAGAAATTGCTATCACATTAGGTAAGAGATCTTTCGGACACACATCAACACATATAGCACAGTCAATGCAAGGTCTTATTTCTTCCATTATGCCATCGTACTGAACAAATATTCCATATATATTCTTGGTTACTGGCACTTCATCCGTATGTTGAGCTATGCCAGTCATTGGACCATTGATGATGATCTTTTTTGGCTCATCACTATATCCACCACAATTTTCAATGACACTCCTAAGGGGAGTTCCTATTCTTACTAACACATTTTTTTCTTTCTTTGTACCTGTTACCGTAACCACGGTATCAATTAAGGGCCTACCCAGAGATACTGCATCATATACCGCTTTTGCAATTCCGATAGTGCTAATAATTGCCGTTGCATCTTTGTCGATCGCATTTTTCATCAGACCCTCTGTACATTGAGTATAAGTGGTTTTTGATGGGATAATTTCTATGTCCTTCTCCTTCGTAGCTGCCTTCATGGCCTCTATAACATCGGAATCACTATCGCAAATCCCAATAACTCCGCGGGATGCACCCATAGCCTTCATCAGAATTTTTAGCCCAGCTAATATCTCATCCGGATATTCCAACATTAGGGCATGATTTGCAGTTACGTAGGGCTTTTCATCTGTGCCATTCAAGATGACGAGTTCTGAGGGGGTTAACTCGATAGGTATTCCCGCCTCATTTATGATTTTTTTGATCTCATTTGGGGAAGGATTCTCCTTCGGTTGAAATTCTATTGAGATGTCCTCGCTGGCTTTGATAACAACACTCTGGACGCTTTTATTAAAGGGATGCGGTAGTTGGGAAATTTCAACCACTTCTCCAGAAATACTAGAATGCTCGTTTTCGCCGATCTTTTGACCAACCTTCACCATGTCGCCAACATCTACAAGAGGATCACTCACAGGAATGATCACTTTTTCAGGCACCTTCATGACCGTTATTTGTTTCATTTGTCGTCCCTTTCGTAAATCAAGAACTTTTTGTACAGAACCTTTTCGAGCTTATACGACATCCTGCAAAGCATGATTCAGGCAAAATACAGAAGGTATAAAGCCGGATATGCTCTGTTCTGTTCTACGCCCCTGACCAATTTTGTCTTACCTTATAACTTTTATTTCATGTACAATCAATTCTCTTTTTTGCTCTTATTTTTTCCCCGCTATTTTTACCATGTATAACTGCTAATGTGAGTTCCTCATGCTTGATAAATTTTTTGATGATTTCATACAATTTCGATTCGGATGTATCTTTAATTTGATCTGGATACTTACAGATTTCGTTGGCATCAAACCCATAACTTTCGTGGATTGCATACCTTAAAGCTGCATAGGCAAATCTTTGCGTGGAGTTAAGATGCTCCGTTATGCACATGGCTTTTGCTTTGTTAAACTCATCAGTTTCGAATTTTCTAACAAAATTTTCGAGTTCAGCGGCAATCTCCGATTTGGCAACACTCTCTTGATCGAGTTTTGTGCCAATATATGTGCAGAAAATACCAGTATCTGAAAACCTTTTTGTATAGGGATACACTGCATATGCCAGACTTTTTTCATCACGAAGTCTTCTAAATAATCTCCCAGACATACCTCCTAAAATCTCTGAAATAATGTCAAATTCAGGTTTATTGTGTCCATAGGGAGATATTTCACTACCAAAGACCAAATGTGATTGCTCCCGCTCACGGAACTCTTCGCCAAAGGTTCCACGAACGGCAGAATCAAACTTTGGTATGGTCGGCAATGTATTTTTTGGGATCGATTTAAGATATTTATTTGCTAAAGAGAATGCCTCCTTTTCAGTTGCATCCCCAACTATGGAAATAATGATATTGCCTCCAGTTATAAATTTTTTGTGCCAGTCCTTAAGCTCTGCTTGTGTAATATTCCCTATTGCGTTTTTTTCACCACACTGACACAGCCCATAGGGGTGCCTGCCAAAATATACACGTTCAAAAAATATCTGGCTAAAAGCCATTACATGGTCCTCAACCATATGTAAATTTGTGATTAAATTTTCTTTTTGCTTTTCAATCTCATTCTCAGGAAATACTGGATTTAAAACGCAATCAAGTAGGATTTCCATGCTGGTTTTAAAATATCTTGGAAGCATTTCCAGCCAAAGAAAACAATATTCCTTCTCGCATTGTTTGTGGATGTATGTGCCCATATGATCCAATTTATCTACAATTTCATCGCATGTAAGTGATTTTGTCCCGCTTAAAAGTGTTTCCAGCATCAATGCAGAAATACCGTTGTTTTTAGGAGTCTCATAGGCTGAGCCACACCTAAAAAGGACCACGACGCCAATTTTTGAAATGTGATGCCTTTTCTCTAAAATTAGCTTGTAGTTACCAAAATCCCTCACTAGCAACTTTTGGTCAGATTTTTGAAAAGTCGAGAATTTCTTTTGAATATCTTTTTTATTTATCATCTGCTTCGAAGATTTTGGCAATAACTCAGATACAGACAAATTGTTTGCAGTAAAATATTTCACCAAAATTTCTTGAACGTCGTCTACAGTAATCTTCTTAACCCTGTCTGAATACTCTTCGATGAACTTGTAATCCCCATAACAGTTGTATTCGCCCAACTTCATTCCATAATTTGAAATATCCTCAATTTCAGAAACGAATCTACGCAACAGATGATTCTTCGACTTTTCTAAATCACTTTGTTTGATACCATTCTGCTTCAGATTCTCTATTTCTTCAATAGCAGATACCAAAACATCATTAGTTGACTTGGATAACATTTGATTGCCATAAAAATAAAGAAGTCCGGGTTCTTTTGCATAAAATAGATTCGATTCTAACGAGCTTACCAGTCTTCTTTTATTCTTTAAAGAATTCACCAAAATAGAACTTTCACCACAATCAACAAGCAAGTACCTCAGCACTTCCAATACAATAATATCAGGATGCAAGAACTCAGGAATTTTAATACCAAACGCAACGAAATTTTCGTTTATTTCCATTTTATGCGAATTCAAGGACAAATCTTGCTGAACGGGTTCAGCAGGCGAGGGGCTTATCTTAACTTCACCTTTTTCCCAACTTCCGTAAATTTTTTCGATAGTACCCCTTACCTCATCTGCTTTTATATCACCACAAATGAGGAGGGTGCCGTTATTGGGTTTATAATAGTTTGAGTAATATTCCATAATTCTATTTCTGTCGATGTTTTCTATGACTTCTTTATAGCCTATGACTGGTCGTCCGTGTCGATGTCGCCTGAATGCAGCATTATTAAGGTTTTCAACGACTTTATTGATGGGCATGTCGTTGTATAAACGGATTTCTTCAAGCACTACCTGACGCTCACGTTCAATCTCTTCTCGTGGGAAAATTGGATTTGTCAGCTGGTCAAACTGTATCTCAAGAGCTTTTGAAAAGTTCTCAGAAGGCGCTAATACATAATATGCAGTGAACCAATGATCTGTAAACGCATTTAAGATACCACCTAGGGATTCTATTTCCTCGGCAAGCTGCCCCTTGTCTCGTTTATCAGTGCCCTTGAAAAGCAAGTGTTCAATAAAATGTGATATGCCTGCCATATCATCTGTCTCATTGACAGAACCCGCATTCATCCACGGCAATATGAGAACAAGATTCCGATTAGGAATTTCCTTGATTAACACCTTGAGTCCATTATTTAATGTGTAATTGATGATCGAATTAGACATACCTAGTCCTTCTTTTTTAGCTCATTGAATAATCTCCTATAACGTTTTGGCAGATATATGAAGTTGCCGAAGGAGATTTGTTAAATCTTTGATCCTTTGTATCCAATGTTAAGTGACCAAGCTGAAGGTGAGACAATGGTACGACTGTCAACCAATAGGAACTAATAAATGTCTGTCAAGACAAATAACGGTTTGTGGCCGAATCATCTCAAAATAAGTTTTTTGGAATAAAGTTACTGTTAATAGGGCTTTCCACAAGGCATCTGGCAGAATCCGCTATGAAGAGTGGGTATGATTTCTTAGCCCTTGACTATTTTGGAGACCTTGATCAAAAGAAGATATGTGAAAATCACTCACTTAAAAGGGATTTTCATCGGGAAATTTTCGATCCGAAGGATCTTTTTCTGGCATCGCAGGACTTGGACTTTGATGCTATCGTTTATTCCTCACCCTTTGAAAACCACCCACAAATAATCAAGGAATTTGAAAGAAGGTGTATGATTATCGGAAACAGCTCAAAAACCGTTTCAGAGGTGAGAGACTGGTGTACGTTTTTTGATTTTCTTCGATGGGAGGGGATTAATTATCCTGAGACGATCTTTGATGTGGAAAATGTTCACGGAAAATATCTGATAAAGCCACTCAAAGGCAGTGGTGGCACCCAAATAGACATATACAGAAAAGGTTCCAAAATCGAAAAGTCATTTTTTTTACAGAAGCATCTAAAAGGAAAATATTGCTCTGCCTCTTTCATTTCCGATGGGATCAATTGTGAAGTAATAGCCATTAACGAGCAGTTGGTAGGTAAAAAGGAGTTTGGTGCCAAGAAATTCTGGTACTGTGGCAATATTACGCCTTTAGCAAAGGTGCAGAAGATCGACGAAATATGTAGCAAGATCACCAAAAAGTTTGGGTTGAAAGGCAGCAATGGCATCGACTTCATATTAAGGGACGGCAAGATCTATGTCTTAGAGGTTAACCCTAGATTTCAGGCGTCAATGAGTATCATCGAAAATGCTTATGACATAAACCTCTTTGATTTACATGTGAGGTCCTTCTGTAACGAATTGCCACGTTTTGAAAGGAATGCAAAAAAAACTTGGGGAAAGGCTATCCTCTATGCCGATAAGGATGTCGTCTTGCCTGACACTCGCAAGTGGATTGGCAAGTTTAAAGATTTACCATACCCAGGTGAAAGGATCAAAAAGGGGCAGCCTATCTGCACGATCCTAACATCTGGAGCGGATAGAGAAGAGTGTTGGGATATCTTGGTAGAACGGGCAAATGCTCTGAAGGATGAACTGTATCAATGATTTTGGAAATCTTTTTTATGTGCTGTCGCTTTTTTATATGCTGCCAATAAAAGCATCTCGAGTAGTGATTTAATGGAAGTCTTTGGTCACCTATCAGAATCAGAAGAAATGTGGAAATTCATAGTTCCTGATGGTGTTTTCAGGAGCATAAACCAAGAATTCTTGGTGGAGAGCTTGTCAATTGAGAGGAGATCGCCCATTTTCTATGTTAAGGCCCCTACAGATATTACAAACGCGATCTCTAGGCTGAGGATAACGCTCGAAGATCTCGGTTATCTTCCTTATCTAAGGAAGAGAGGAGATAGACTAGCAATAACTTTGTTACACAAGCCCAAGCACAAGCCTGAGAGAAGGATATGGAATCTTTTGCTTTTTCTCGCAACAATTTGTACCACCTTGTGGGTGGGATATCAGATGTCACTTGATCTCGTGCGCATGGGGCTGATGGCAAGTCCCTTGCAAGGGGCAATTCCCTTTTCTGTGGGTATAGTTGCCATTCTGGGGTCTCACGAGTTAGGACATAAGCTGATGGCAGATAGGAGGGGTGTGGAAGCGACACTTCCCTATTTCATTCCTGAACCTGGATTATTCATTGGAACGTTTGGTGCAGTGATCAAGACTAAATCTCCTTCAAGGGATAGAAATGCATTGTTTGACGTGGCTTCAACTGGACCAATAGCTGGCTTTTTGGTCCTAGTTCCTGCCACTATCCTAGGTCTTCTTTGGTCCTATACATTGCCCATAGAGGCCATACCTGAAGGGACGTTTATGTTGCCAGCACCCATTTTGTTTGAATTGCTGCAGCGCTTTATCGTAACCGTTCCGGAGGGACATAGTCTTTTGACTCATCCCCTAGCTTTTGCTGGGTGGGTTGGAATGTTAGTCACCATGTTAAACTTGATGCCGGTAGGGATGCTCGACGGAGGGCATATTTCCCGCGTCTTATTGGGAGGTGATTTACACCGAGTCGTCTCTTTTATCGGCGTGATTGCAACATTCATTATAGGATTTTGGATGATGGCAGTCTTTATGCTTTTCTTTGCGATGAGCCCCCACTCAGGTCCTTTAGATGATGTCTCACCGCTTACACCCAAACGTAAGTTACTATCCCTTTTTCTTGGCGGCATACTCATCCTTTGCTTGACCCCTCTCTGGGGAGTTCAGATGTTATGAGCTTTACTTTTCTACATTTTCGACAAAATGCTGATGAAAAAATGGAAGTGACTGCCGTAGATCAAATATTTTTTATACTTGGTATCTGCCACGACATCTAATTTGTATAATCAATTCACATAAAGAAGAATCAGTAGTATCTCTGCTGTTAATCGCTAATCTTTTTGAACGCATCATACATGCATATCATAAAATAAATCGTCGATCGAACTAAATAACCCTTCTAAAGCAATTGTTGTATAGCTCTGCAGAACTATGTGAATAATTTTTGCAAATCTAAATTACCCAAAATAGGCATTATCAAGAGAATAGGTACATATAATTAGGTATAATACGCCAAATACCAAAGATAACAAAAGTATACTAACTCATAAACCTTAAACTGACTGAATCAGATATGAAACTCATGCTTGAAAGCAAGCTCGATGAGGAGATCGAAAAATGGACCTGCAAGCTCGATGAGATACTTCCAATAACAAAATCCTCTTCTGATGAAGGCAAAGAACTCATAGAAGATATCCTTGCATATCGTAAGGACTCGAAGTACTTTCTTGAGAAGGGCGATCTCATAAAAAGTTTTGAATGTTTGATATGGGCCTGGGCGTTGCTCGAGATCGGCAAGAGATTTGGATATCTTAAGTAAATTCAGGCTACTTAATACAATATTTCCGACGAGCCGACATACATAGATTTTTGAGATATTTATTGCAGTTCAATCTACATCTTCCCCATAAGTCAACACATATTTTAATTCAAAAAAAACCATACAAATGAGATACTAACTAACAGATACTAACGAATTTTTCGTTGCAATTCGAAAGAAGGGACTACTATTAAGATTATCAAAAGATTCTAAAGAGATATCTTAAGAAAAAATAAAAACAGAGAAGTATGCACAAAGATGTTCAAAAATGGCATATGCTAATTCATCCAGATACGATGGACTACATTAGAATCACAGTTATTTAATTTTTAACAGTAACCGCCACTATATTCTGCCCAGCAAAGGTTACTAATTCGTCAATACCTTTTCTGGCAAAGACGTGCATCAGTCCCATTACCTCATACTGACCGTTTTCTAAATCGGTTGTATCCCATTTGGCCGGGAAGTTCTGTTCCTTATCGTCGGACTCACCGATCTTAATCCAAGTATTTGTGCCCTTCTTGCGATAGTACCAAGGATTGGTTACCCTTACAACGGGACCGGAGACATCCAGAGATTTTAACTCCTTTTGTAGCAAGTCCTCATCAAGATATTCTCGCAGTAAAACATTTCCAGCATAGACTTTCAAACCCTCTGAAGGAACAATATAGTGTGGTCCCCAATCGTATGACATAAGCACCTCCGTTTAAACTATTCATTTAGTTCTTGTTAATAAGTTTTACCACCATATTGCAGGATTAAAAGATCTCTCCCATTATCGATGAAAACCAAAAGAGATCATGGTCCCAATATAAAGACAGAGTTAGCATAAGAACTACAAATAAAGTGATTCAGATAAAAATCATATTTTTTCTTAATTCTTAGGATGATCTCTCAAATAGTCTAATAAGATTTTAAGAAAAATCGGTTGTAGTAGGTTAAATGTTAGACAGTGGAGATACTGCATGGATACTCGTATCAACCGCTATGGTCATACTGATGACTCCAGGTGTCGGGCTATTCTACGGTGGGATGGTCCGTAAGAAAAGTGTCTTATCAATGCTTTCCCTCTCATTTGTAGCGCTTGCATTGATCAGTATTCAGTGGGTTCTCGTGGGATACAGCCTATCCTTTGGCTCTGACATAGCGGGATTTATAGGTGACCTTGGATTTCTCGGATTGAGGAATGTAGGCATGGACTGTGGAGATTTGACGATTCCACACTTAGCATTCATGGCGTTCCAACTCGCTTTTGCTGTGGTGACGCTTGCAATTCTAACCAGTACAATGGCTGAAAGAGTGAAGATGAGTGCATTCATTGTCTTTGGTTTGCTTTGGACAACTCTCATTTACGATCCGCTTGCTCATTGGATTTGGGGTGGCGGATGGCTTGCTGAACTTGGTGCATTAGATTTCGCTGGAGGCACTGTGGTTCACATAAGTTCTGGTTTCTCTGCTTTGGCCTTAGCACTTGTAATTGGCAAAAGACGTGGATTTGGAGACGAACAGATGAGTCCTCACAATATCCCTATGGCACTTCTTGGAGCAGCCTTACTCTGGTTCGGTTGGTTCGGCTTCAACGGAGGTAGTGCCTTAGCTGCAAACGGACTTGCAGCCAACGCATTCGTAGTCACAAATACTTCTGCTGCTGCAGGAGCACTTGGTTGGATAGCTGCAAACTGGATGCAAGGAAAACCAAGCTCATTGGGTATGGTGAGTGGCGCTATCGCGGGACTCGTTGCGATTACACCTGCTGCAGGATTTGTTACTCCAATGTCTGCAATAGTAATCGGAATGATCGCAGGCATAATCTGCTACAGGGCAATGCTTTTAAGAATGAAGATAGGGCTTGATGAGAGTCTTGATGCTTGGGCAATACACGGTATTGGCGGGCTATGGGGCGCACTTGCAACTGGTATATTTGCAACCCAGGCAGTGGGAGGATTCTCGGGCTTACTCTACGGAAACGCGGATCAGTTCATAGTTCAGACAATCGGTGCCGGAGCAGCAATTATCTACGCTTTCGTTCTTACGTTTTTACTAGCCAAACTAGTTGACATGACTATTGGACTAAGAGTTACAGAAGAGGAAGAATATGTAGGTGTCGATCTCTCACAACATGGAGAAAGAGCGTATACTGGCTAAGATAAAACAGGTAGGAGGAGGAGAGTGTGAAGAAGATCGAAGCAATAATTCGACCAGAAAGGCTTGAAAGGGTCAAGAATGCACTTGAAGAGCAGGGATGTGTTGCCATGACCATAACTGACGTATATGGAAGGGGGGAGCAGAAAGGAATTGCCTTACAGTTCAGAGGACGAAGCATGGAAGTGGATACACTGCCAAAAGTAAAAATTGAAACGATTGTAAAGGATGAGCTCGTTGAAACAGTAATTAAAGCGATATCAAGCGCATCGAGAACCGGCAAATTCGGTGATGGTAAGATATTTTTGTCATCATTGGACAATGTAATCAGAGTGAGAACAGATGAGAGGGGAGAAGATGCTTTATGAGGTATTCTTCCTCCCTTATTTTTTTATTAAAAATCAATGAATTGAAAAAAAGTATTTGCGATATGTGAAGGAAGGTATCTCCAAGCGATGCTATTAGACGATATGCTCCTCTAGTGAAAAAAAATTTCATATCGACTTAGTGGATTTGTTAAAAGATACATTTAATAGATTAACGCATAAAAATAAAGCTCTGCTAACCAAGGGCTTGGACTATCTTTAGAGAAAATAATCAAATGGAATTAAAGCTGAGAAGTCTTGTCTTTTATAGATGAAACCCAAAAAGATTATGGCCCCGATATACAGAGCCTGCACCACAAGCACAAATAAAATGATTAAGATAAAAAAAATCATATCTTTTCTTAATTCTTAGTTTGATTTCTCAAATATGTTCTTTAAGGTTAGTGGTTAATTTCAAATTCGGAGGTAATAAATGAAAAAAGGAAGAAAAGAGAGAACAGTGAGGCGGTTGGCTATAGTCTCTTTATTAGTCCTCCTAATGCTGGGATTTACGCTACCTTTTCTTTCTGGAGTTATGGCAGGAGATGCAACAGGAGCAAGGACGCTTGAAGAGAATCCTGGGGCACCTGTGGACTATGTCTGGGTATTAATCTGCGGATTTCTAGTGATGTTCATGCAGCCGGGATTTGCAATGATTGAAGCGGGCTTTTCAAGGGCGAAGAATGTCACCAACGTGCTGATGAAGAATTTGATGGACTACTCAGTGGGCTCGCTTGCCTTCTTTGCAGTTGGCTTTGCGCTGATGATGGGCACTTCAGCGTATATGCTCGTGGGAACGGATGGTTTCTTCTTAGCAGGCGAGTCATACGATGTCGATACCATGCTGACCTGGTTCTTCATGCTGGTCTTCTGTGCAACAACAGCGACGATAGTTAGCGGTGCGATCGCAGAAAGACCGAAGTTCAGCACCTACATCATCTACAGTGCAGTTATTTGTGCAGTCATATATCCAATCTACGGACACTGGCTCTGGGGTGGTGGCTGGCTGAGTTCAGCAGACTTCATGACCAGACTTGGTGGCGGATACGGTGCGCTCGACTTCGCTGGTTCAGGTGTTGTTCATGCAGTAGGTGGATATGTCGCACTCGCGGGATGTTTACTGCTGGGACCGAGAATAGGCAGGTACAGCAAAGAAGGAACGCCCATACCAATTCCTGGGCACAGCATCTCGCTTGCAATGCTCGGCGCTTTCATCCTCTGGTTCGGCTGGTTTGGCTTCAATCCCGGCAGCACACTCTCGGCTCACGAACTGCGTATATCAGTCATAGCGGTAAATACAAACTTATGTGCTGCTGCGGCTGCCACGACCGCGATGTTCATAACATGGAAGAAGTTCGGCAAAGCAGATGTGGTGATGACTATTAATGGTGCTATTGCTGGCTTGGTTGCGATAACAGCACCTTGTGCTTGGGTGGCTCCGTGGGCAGCAGTAGTGATAGGAATAGTAGCTGGCTTTATCGTTTGCTACGGCTACTGGTTCCTTGAGCGCCGTGGTGTAGATGATGTCGCTGGTGCAATACCGGTGCATGGCCTCAATGGAACCTGGGGGCTTTTAGCACTTGGACTATTTGCAGACGGAACTTACGGCAATTACGCAACAGAGGCACCATTCATTACAGGATTGCTCTACGGAAACGCAGGGTTTTTCGGATGTCAGCTCATAAGTGTAGTTGTGAGCTTCGCATGGGCTTTCAGCACTGGCTTCCTGCTCTTCTACATATTAAAGCATACAGTCGGCATAAGAGTATCACCAGAAGAGGAACTTGCTGGTCTCGACATCAGCGAGCATGGTATAGTCACGTATCCGGATTTCGTGTACTCAGAATCAGCAAGACCAACGAGGCTAATACGTATAAGCGAAGCGGTTATTGAAAGAGAGAACAAGAAGGCGAAAAAATGAAAAAAATAGAGGCGGTAATAAGACCTGAGAAGCTGGACGAGGTGAAGAGTGCGTTAGAAAAAGAAAACCTGGTGAGCATGAACGTAACGGAGATAAGAGGCAGAGGAAGACAAAAGGGCGCAAAGCTCATGTGGAGAGGCGACGAATACCTGATGGAAATGGTTCCAAAGATGAGGATAGATATGGTTGTGCGGGATGAGGATGCAGAGAAGGTGGTGAAAATCATACGTGAAACTGCGTACACGGGAAATACTGGCGATGGCAAGATATTCGTGCTACCTGTCGATGAAGCAATCAGAGTGAGAACAGGTGAGATGGGAGAGGATGCTTTATGATACATTCTCCTCTCTTATTTTTTTATTAAAAACATTGATGAACGGAGAAAGAAGTATATTCGTGACCTTTTTTCCCGCTATAATTTTTATATTCTACTCTCCAATTTCTATAGGATAAAAAAAATTTCATATAGAATAAAAAATATGATAAAAATTTTCAAATAGAAGTCGATATAAAAAGGAGAGTAATGCCCAAATCAGAGAGTGTCAATAAAGTGCTACTAATCGGATCAGGACCGATCCAAATCGGTCAAGCTGCCGAATTCGATTTCTCGGGCTCTCAGGCCTGCAGAGCGTTAAGAGAAGAGGGCGTTCAGGTGGTCTTGGTCAATTCCAATCCTGCAACTATCATGACTGATTTTGAGATGGCTGATGTGATCTACATCGAGCCGCTGGTAACAGACGTAGTAGCGAAGATCATCGAAAAAGAGCGGCCTGATGGTATTGTAGCGGGTTTAGGTGGCCAAACGGGCTTGAATATAACCGCAGAGTTAGCAGGGGCAGGCATATTGTCCAAATATAACGTACAAGTGCTTGGTACACCGTTGGAAGCAATTTACAATGCGGAAGACCGCGAGCGATTCAAGCAAATGATGGAAAGCATAGAAGAGCCTGTTCCCCGTGGATTCACAGTTACGTCTCTTGAAGATTGTGAAGCCGTAGCTAAAGAACTCGGGCTGCCTATCATCGTCAGGCCATCCTACACACTTGGTGGCACCGGAGGCGGCATAGCGAGGACGATGGAGGAGTTAAGAGAGATCGTTTCCTACGGGCTCCAAGTCTCGAGGATTCATCAGGTTCTACTCGAAGAGAGCGTACTGGGCTGGAAGGAGATTGAGTACGAAGTAATGCGCGATGCTAAGGATACATGCATCACGATCTGTAACATGGAGAATTTAGATCCCATTGGCATCCATACCGGGGAGTCAATAGTGGTAACGCCCTCCCAAACACTGACTGACGAGGAGCATCAAATGTTGCGATCCGCGGCGATAAAGATAATACGCGCTTTGAATGTCGAAGGCGGCTGCAACATACAATTCGCGTTGAAAGAAGGTTCATACAGGGTAATCGAGGTCAACCCCCGTGTTTCACGATCATCGGCACTCGCGTCAAAAGCAACTGGATATCCCATCGCCCGGGTTGCAGCAAAGATAGCAATCGGACTCCAGCTTGACGAGATACGGAATGATGTCACGAAGGAGACGCCTGCTTCCTTTGAGCCCGCCATCGACTACGTAGTGGTGAAGATACCGCGATGGCCATTTGATAAGTTCCCGAGCGCTGATAGAACTTTGACAACCTCAATGAAGAGCACCGGTGAGGTGATGGCGATCGGGCGGACGTTTGAAGAGGCTTTGCAAAAAGCACTTCGTTCATTGGACATTGATAAAGCCTTCGGATACGACGACTGGTCTGATGATGAATTGAAGTTTCTCTTAAAAACGCCAACGGACGATCGGATATTTGCCATATATGATGCGCTGAAGAGAGGGTTCAGCTTAAATGAAATAGCAGAATTAAGCTCTATAGACCCGTTTTTCATTAAAAAGATCGAAAAAATAGTAAGCTTTGAAACGAAATTACAGAAAGACCTTGAAGGCAATTTACGAGATGCTAAAAGGCTTGGCTTCTCCGATGAACAGATCGCACAGCTAACAGGCAGAAGCAGATCAAATATAAACGACATCAGAAGAGAGAAGCGTATCATTCCTACATATAAAATGGTCGACACATGTGCGGCGGAGTTCGAAGCAAAGACACCATACTTTTATTCAACCTATGAGGATGAGTGTGAATTAAAATCATCCAACAGAAAAAAGGTGCTAATCATCGGATCTGGGCCTATCAGGATCGGACAGGGGATTGAATTCGATTATTGTACCGTGCATGCCGTAAAAGCGTTGAAAGAGGAGGGAATTGAAGCACATATTATCAACAACAATCCAGAGACCGTATCCACCGACTATGACACCTCAGATAAGCTATTCTTTGAACCCCTTACAATCGAAGATGTTATGAACGTCATCGAGAAAGAGCGCCACGAGGGTTTGATGGTGCAATTCGGTGGGCAGACCTCAGTTAACTTAGCAGCTCCACTGAAAAGGGAGTTAGAACGTATAGGATCAAAAACGCTCATCTTGGGAACCGATCCAGAACGTATCGATGCTGCCGAAGATCGGGAGCGATTCAGCAAATTACTCCTGCAGCTAAACATACCCCAAGCAGAAAGTGGTTATGCAACATCTGTAGAGGGGGCGAAGGAAGTAGCATTGCGCATAGGCTTTCCTGTACTCGTTCGACCCTCATATGTGTTAGGTGGCAGAGCGATGCAGATTGTATATGACATTAAAGACTTGATACGCTATATGCATGAAGCTGTTCGTGTATCCAAGGAGAAACCGATACTCATCGACAAATTCTTGGAAAAAGCTATCGAGGTCGACATCGATGCGGTCTCTGATGGCGAAGAAGTCCTAATCGGTGCTATTATGGAGCATATAGAAGAAGCTGGAGTCCATTCGGGCGATTCTAGCTGTGTCATTCCGCCGCAATCCTTATCAAAGGAGGTAATTGAGAAAATAAGGGACTACGTAAGGAAAATAGCGATCTCTTTGAAGATAAAAGGGTTATTGAACATTCAGATGGCGATTAAAGATGATGTGGTTTACGTATTAGAGGTAAATCCTAGATCAAGCAGGACAATCCCATATGTGGCTAAAGCAACGGGTATACAGCTTTCAAAACTCGCTACTAAGGTGATGTTGGGGCATCAGTTAAGAGATTTAGGTGTCATGGAGCGAGAAGTAGGACATGCAGCAGTAAAGGAGGTCGTTTTACCCTTCTCCAAGCTAAAGGGAGTTGACACCATCCTTGGACCAGAGATGAAGAGTACGGGAGAAGTGATGGGTATCAATGGAAGATTCGACAAGGCCTTTTACAAAGCGGAACTAGCGGCTTATAATCCACTGCCAACAGATAGTAATAGCACGGTGTTCGTTTCGGTTTGTGATGAGGATAAAGAGGAGGTTGTGGAAGTGGCACGAAAGTTGCAGGAAGTTGGGATCTCAATCGTAGGCACCGATGGCACGGTGAATTACCTCAGGCAGCGGGGTGTTGAGGCGAGAAAATTGAAGAAGATTCAGGAAGGTTCGCCCAATGTCCTAGAGATGATGCACGCGCAGACGGTGAACTTAGTGATAAATACGCTGACCGGTAAACAATCTTCCAAGGATAGCTATCAAATAAGAAGGAGTTGTATCGATCTTGGGATTCCGTATCTAACAACGATTCCGGCGGCGAAAGCTGCGGCATCTGCAATTGCGAAAATGAACGAAAGTCAAGGGACGATTGAAGTGAAGTCCATAAATGAGTATTTTGCAGTTTAAAATGAAATCTATTCTTGCTCTTGAGGATGGGACGATAGTAAAAAGCGTGGGGTTTGGATCGGAGAGTATAGCGATAGGGGAGCTAGTCTTTGCAACGCCATTTACAGGCTACGAAGAGGCGCTAACTGATCCTTCATATAAAGGACAAATCTTGATGTTCACATATCCGTTAGTTGGGAATTACGGAGTAAGCGGAGCAAAATTCCAATCCAATGACATAAAAGCAGAGGGTTTTGTAATAAGGGAAAAATGTGACTTTCCCTCGCATTACAAAAGCAAACAGAGCTTAGATGCTTTCTTGAGGGGGGAGGGTATACCAGGAATCAGCGAAGTCGATACAAGGATGCTGACGCGAAAGATACGGGAATACGGCACAATGAAAGCATGTTTATATAACGGGGAAAAAGGAGAAGATGAAAAAGTTTTAGAAATCGCGAGAACCCAGCCAGATATCTCAGAACTCAATTTGATTGATCAAGTTACTTGTAACAACGCGTACAAGATTATGGGGAAAAAGGGAGCAAAACGAATTGCAGTACTCGATCTTGGCATTAAAAGAAACATATTGAATAACTTAAAAAAGCGAAATTGGAACATCTTCGTATTTCCTGCTAACGCAACAGAATCTGAGATAAAGTCAGTAGAACCTGATGCATTACTACTCTCAAATGGACCCGGAGACCCTAAGCAGGGGAGCAATGCAATAAAAATAGTCAAGGAACTTATGGGGGAGATTCCGATTTTCGGTATTTGCCTTGGCCTTCAGATAATTGCACTTGCCCTTGGCTGCGATACCTACAAACTGAAATTCGGGCATCGTGGTGCTAACCAGCCGGTGAAAGACCTTAAAAGTGGAAGGGTGTATATAACCTCTCAGAATCATGGGTTCGCCGTGCATAAAGACTCATTGGAAGGAACAGCAGAGCTAACGCAGATAAATGCAAACGATTACACCGTAGAGGGTTTTGAGAATCCGTATCTTAATATTAAATGCGTTCAATATCACCCAGAAGCCAGCCCTGGACCATGGGACACGGAGAATTGGTTCTTTGATGGACTTACAAAGCATATAAATTAGTGTGGGATTAATCAAAAAAGATTGAGTTGACTGAAAGCAACCAAGGTCAATGTGGTTTTAAATTAATCAGTCAGCATAAGTTTGGAAAACTTGCGAAGAGTTTTGGTTTCTGCCCTAGAATTCAGATCCCTTACCTTTACCAGTAATCTTAAACTTGATTCAGGAATCATTGGTGAAGTAAAGTGAAATGAAATGATATATCGCTTTAATAGATCGAAAATAAACTGTGTCATATCGAAGATACAAATAAAGTAATTTTCGAGTCCAGTTACTTTAATTAAAAGAGAGGTTTATCATTCAGTTCAGAGTTTATCGAAGAAAGATAGAGAAGAGAGAACAGAAATGATTGCAATAATTGATTACGGAATAGGAAATTTGTTCAGCATTTACAACGGGTTGAAACGCGTTTACGATAAGCCTATGGTTGTTTCGTCCGACAGGATAGGGAAGCTGAAAGGAGCAGACGGAATCATAGTGCCAGGTGTCGGAGCATTCGACGATTGTGCACGAAATTTCAAACCGTTTTCCGAGACGCTAAGTGATATTGTAGAATCCGGCGTGCCAATTCTGGGCATATGTGTGGGGATGCAACTCTTTTGTGATGAGAGTGAAGAAGGCGAAGAGAAAGGATTAGGGTTAATACCTGGCAAAGTGGTTCGATTACCAAAGACTGTGATAGTGCCACACATGGGCTGGAACAATCTTTACATCCAGAAACAGTCAAAACTTCTTGACGGGATTACCGAGGAGGATTATTTTTATTTCGTGCATTCATATTATTGCATTCCTCATGATGAAGAGCATATTGTGGCATCAGTAGGATATGGTTCATATCTAGCAGCTATTGTGCAAAAAGATAACATCTACGGCGTGCAATTCCATCCTGAGAAATCTTCAAAACAAGGTTTGCACATCTTAGAGAACTTTGCAAAGATTTGTGGAGGAGGATAAAATGCTAACAAAGCGTATTATTCCCTGTTTAGACTGTGATTTGGGAGTTCCTGAGGGCAGAGTGGTTAAAGGCATCGAATTCAAAAGCATTACCTATGCCGGAATTCCATGGAAACTTGCGGAGGAATATGGTGAACAAGGGGCAGATGAACTCGTTTTCCTCGATATCACGGCATCCCATGAAAGACGTGAGACAATGGCACATGTGATCGAGAAGACGGCTAGTAATGTTTTCATACCACTTACAGTGGGCGGTGGGATTCGCAGCGTGGAGGATGCGAGACGAATTTTCAATGCAGGTGCCGATAAAATCTCGGTGAACACAGCAGCAATCAAGAACCCAAAGCTGGTAAACGAGATTGCAAAAATGTTCGGGAGTCAAGCCTGCGTTGTTGCAATAGACGCTAAAAGGCGCTATCTTCCGACGGGCGAGGAGGCGAACCAAACAGCAGATGAAGAGAGAGAACTCATTGAAACCAAAGAGGGGGAATGCTGGTTTGAATGCTCCTTCTACGGGGGGAGAGAGTTCACTGGCGTTGATGCGCTGAAATGGGCACAAGAGGTGGAAGAGAGGGGTGCAGGTGAGATACTGCTCACAAGCATGGACCGTGATGGAACCAAAGACGGATTCGACATAGAGTTAACCAAAGCAGTTTGCGATCGTGTGAACATTCCCGTCATAGCATCGGGTGGATGTGGAGAGCCCAAGCACATGAAAGAGGTTTTTGAGAGCACTGATGTGTCTGCAGCGCTCGCAGCGTCCATTTTCCATTATAAAGAGTACCCCATCGGTGAAGTCAAGCAGTATTTGAAGGATAATGGGATTCCGGTTAGGTTGTAAAAAAATATCTCTGATTACGCTACACACGGAAAACTTTAGTCATTTTCTAGTTTTTCTCTTAGTTCTAGTTTGAGAGTAGCTTTATAAACAGAAGTTACAGCATTGGCTAGTGTTAAAGCTTTAATTAGAATAATCATCCCAGATAATGGAAATAAAATACCTAAGTAAAGTATTATATAATCTGCAAAATTAGTGTCAATTAAAGCATTTGACGATGATAAGATAATAATTGAGTAAATTATTATGGATATAAAAAAGATTATAACCACTATAGAAGTATTCCAAAATGACTTATTAACTGACTCTATTTCCTCTAAATATTCTGCCCTTTTTTCGAGTCTCATTTGAATAATTTTTGTTTGAGCATCACAGATTTTATCGTTAACGTAGAACAAAGCAACGATATACAATCCCAGAAGAGTCCCGAATACCTGTGCAAGTGTACTAAAAACCCATTGAAATGTATCAATATCACAAGTTCCAGAACAATAATTTAGATATAGATATAACCAAGCCACTATGAAACCTATTGCAAACAAACAAAAATATAAAATATATTCCTTCAACTTCGCTTTATTCTTCTTAATTCCTTCTTTTAATTCTTCTAACATGGCTCTATGGTCGCCGGCGGCTTCGAAGAGATCGCATATGCCACCCATGTCACGCCTTTTACTTCATTGGTTATTCGGTTGCTCATGCGCTCCAACACCTCATAGGGGAGCTTCACGAAATCCGCAGTCATCGCATCCCTCGATTCTACCACTCGTATGGTCACCATTCTGCCCACTTTTCGGGCATCTCCTAAAACGCCCGTAGCCACGTCATCACCAACGGTGGCAAACGCTTGCCAGACTCGGTCATAACAACCGCTAATCTTCAACTCCTCCTCCACAATGTGTGAAGATTCACGACAAATGCGCAATTTCTCTTCCGTAACTTCGCCCATTACCCGAGCCGCAAGCCCTGGTCCGGGAAACGGATGCTGATTGAGTATCTCGGAAGGCAAGCCTATTTCCCTCGCAACTTCACGAACCTCGTCCTTGTATAAGTCCTTGATAGGTTCAATCAACTTGAAACCCAATTTCTCGGGTAAAGCACCTACATTGTGATGTGATTTTATGCGCGATGATTTCTCAGAGCTTGCCCCAGCACTCTCTATTCTATCGGGATATATCGTTCCTTGTGCGAGGAAATCAACGCCGCCGATTTTCTTCGCCTCCTCCTCAAATACCTTTATGAACAATTCCCCTATTACCCTCCGTTTCGCTTCGGCGTCCCTTACGCCTTTTAATGCTGTCAGGAATCGATCCTTCGCATCAACAACCACCAGGTTCATCTTGAAGCTCTTCTCGAATATCTTAACAACCTCTTCTTTCTCCCCTTCTCGGAGTAGACCGTTATCAACGAAAATGCATGTCAACCTATCACCTACAACTTTGTTGACCAGCACTGCAGTGGTAGACGAGTCGATACCACCGCTGAGCCCACAGATCACCTTTCCCTTGGCACCAACCTCGTTTCTTATCTTGGTTATTGCACCCTCAACGAAAGAGGCAATCGTCCAATTACGTTCGCATTCACAGATTTTATATAAAAAATTCCAGAGGATCTGGTCGCCCATTTCCGTATGATGCACCTCTGGATGGAATTGCACGCCGTATATCTTGTCCCTGATTCTAAATGCGGCAATAGGAGAGTTCAAACAAGTACCTATCACATCCGCACCATCTAATCGCTCGATCACATCACTGTGCGACATCCATACGTTGGTCTTTCCTGTTTCACTGACACCCTCAAACAGATCAGTAGAGTAAAAGGAGAGTTCTGTTCCCCCAAACTCGCCCGTACCCCCTGTCGTTACTACACCACCCAGCATATCCGCAAGGAGCTGTGCACCATAACATATTCCAAATATTGGCACATCTAAAGCCACAATTTCAGAAGCGCAACGTGGGCTATCGGTATCGTGTACACAAAATGGACTCCCTGAAAGGATAATGCCTCTAATCTTACCCTCTCCCCCCGCCCGTTTTATTCCGCGCCTAAGCTCTTCGACTGATATGTCATATGGTAAAAGCTCAGTATAGACGCCAAGCTCCCTGCATCGCCTTACAATAAGGTGACTATATTGGCCACCGAAATCTAGAACTATTATTTTGTCTTTTTCCTGCTCAGGAAATGCTACCTTATTTAACATCCCAATCTCTTCACTAATGTACCCTACTCTTTTCTTGTTGACCATCCAGTACACTTAATCGCAATTTCGCCAAGTTCTCCTTTATATCCACGCTGAACCCCATCCCGCTCAAAATCTCTTGAAGAAGCATCTTGACAAACTTCTTTAACACCTCCGAACTCAATATCAGAGTGAATTCTCTCTCGGAAGT
>CAYZWV010000003.1:0-40523 GCA_964482255.1 uncultured Methanocellaceae archaeon | reverse complement strand
ACCGTATGTTGTGTGCCATTGATTGTTAGGTTAGTAGCGAAGAGGCTGATTACTGCCGTGCAATTTACATCAAACAGACCCCTTCCAAGCACTGGTTCACCTGGATCAATCAGACCGCTATTATTTAAGTCATTGACTAGTCCAACTTCCCATGTGTCGTTGTACGGGTCCGTACCAATTGCCGTCAGGTTGAGTCCCCAGATAACCACGTTTTCCATATTATGCGTTGCCGTGAAGTTCAGCTGCATTACCTCAAGATATGTTTGATTCCTTGCGTCAACTGGTCCTTGAATCGTATTGTTCGCTCCAAGGCTAACCGTAACGGCTCCTGTAGCCCACGACGTATTTGAAATCGATGCCGTACGTGAATCCTCGATTCTCGTTCCGGAGTAGTAACCTGTAGTATTGTAATCCGTAGATGGGTTCTGCAATGAAGTCACTACACTTGTACCTGCCTGAACATTCGCACTGATGTCTGCGACCACAAGTATTTTCTTGTAGCTTCCACTAACCACCTGAATCTCGGGTGACGGCATTAATGTTACCGCCCCATTATCGGCTGTGAAAGTTGCGGTAGCCAATATCGTCTCGCTCTCATAAGAGCCAAACGGTACAGCATCCTCTACCAACTTTAACGTTACATTGCCCGATTCATTTGCGGTTCCAGATGCATGTAGGATTATCGAAGTAATATTTGACGTTTCATTAGCCGCAGAGAAGTTCATTGCAAACACTGGGAAGTTTGTCTGAGCACCCTCGACCCATGTCGGGGAGTAGTTCATACCGTCTACCATGTGTTCGGTCAAGTTGTACCCAGCAACGCTGATTTCTCCTGACCACACTGCAGTCATCGTTGCCGAAGAGATTGCCACCGTCTGGAGGTCTGTGATGGTCACATCAGAAGTGTTTCCACGAGCGCTATAATTGAGATGTGGCACTCCCGTTATGTTCACTGCGAGCATATCACCTGTACTTATATTATTCGTAGCACTCGTGTTCACGTATATCAAGACATAGGTTGATCCACCTGCTGGGATTGTGATGTTCTTGTGGTAGAGGGCCAAGTCAAGGAATGACGTATTAGCTGTTCCTCCGGTTCCGAATGTCGATGCATTCAATACCATCTCCGTATCTATTGAATCCCACATACCGTCCATGTCTGTATCGTTGATTATACCTATACCACTCGTCTTCTCGCTTCCTTTTCCAGTACCATTCCACGTTATATTTAAGCTCGTGACGTTCACAGCCTCGGTGGTGCTTGCCGTAAACTTCAACTGCATTAATTCCACGTAAGTCTCGCTAACCGTATGTGAGACCGTTCCATCACGGATCACATTTTGGCGTGTTACCGTTATCGAACCCGCTGCCGTTAGATTATTTCCGGTTAGCTGGGCAGCTGTACCGTTGATAAACATGCGGCTTCCCGTATCAGCAATGTAATCTACGGACGTATTATCCATGTAGAGCCTGACCGACTGACCAAGCGTTATGCTTGAGGACGTATTTACTGCTATCAGCAAGCTCTTGTGGGTTGTGATGGTTTCTGCTGACACATTGGCGGTATTATCGAGCGTTATCTCGATTGGAGTGCTGGGCGTTAGCATGATTCTTTGATTATCGGCTGTGTAGGCGGTAGTAGCTACTATCGCTTCACCAGCATCCACAGCTCCGTCACCATCGGTGTCAACCACGAGACATGCTGTGATATTACCTGATTCGTTTAGGGTACCATTGGTTGAAAGGATTAGTTGTCTTATGTACACTGTTGAAGACGTGCCCTCAGCTACAGTGCCGCCGTATAAGAAAGTCAATTGTAGCACAGGGTTCAAATCGGTGTTCCTACCCACATTTGAAGTGGGTGTGTTATCTCCAAGCTTAACCCAGAATGATGGATTGGTCACCACACCAACGGATACTGGAGTGAGTCGCTTTATCGTTGAATTTAATGGGTTATTGCTCTGGTATATTTGCGTCATCTGTCCGATTGTATCGTCATAGGCAACGTAATTGCTGAAGTTGCCGTATTTGGTGATCGTATTGGGTACTGCTTTCGTATAGGCGCCCGAAACCCAACTGGCAGTTGTGCACACCGCTATTATGACTTGTTTCGTTGCCTGTCCTGCAGCGGTCTCGCTTTTACTTCCAACCGTTAGATTGGAGTCCAAGACAACGTCGACCACAGAATTACCTGCGACGATGTCGAGATTAACAGATGATACGTTGTGAGCTTGAACAATCGATATGGCTGTAATGTTTCTCACTGCTTCATTGGGATCTATGTCAAGAGCCCACCAAGTATTATTTGGAGCAGCACCCACTGTGGCATTTGTCATATTGAAGCGAGTGACATTACCAGTAGGATGAGTGGTATTGATGTACGTAATGTCGATGGTATACCACCACGCTGGAACTGTAGCACCGTCATAAGCTGTGTAATTCGCCAAACTATTGAGGTGTATCTGCGGAAGAGTGCCATTATCTAGCTGAGCATAATCTGAGAAATTAGTACCCGATATTGAAGTGTCGTAGCTCCCCAAAGTCACATTATTCGTCGTAAATGCCCACGCAGTTAGGTTTAACGGCGTATCAAGAGCGGTGACATTACCATCATTGTCTTCATCTATGTAGATTCTGGGAAATGTATGAATGTTCGAATAACTCCAGTTGCTCATTAGATACTGCTCAAGCGTAATTTGCGTTATGTTCACCTGACCAGCAATGGCAGTGAAGTTCAACTGTGCATTCTCGATCAATCCTCTCTGACCTTCTAGCGCATAATCCATGTACGGCTGCTTGCTTCCTCCCGCCACCTGAATCATTGCCTGTCCAGTCGTTATATTTGAGGTGTAAGTTGAATAGGTGCCTGTTCCTGCCCCAGAAGTGGAACCAGTTGCGGTGAAGTCCGTCGCATTGGTTATGTTAACCCTGATTGTCTCGCCGGACCAGAAGTAACCCGTGGTGTTTACCACGACCAGCATCCTCACCCAGCCATTGAGAGGTATCGCTTTATTAATGCCGCTTACGGTTGCGGTTCCATTGTCCTTTGAGAACGTAGTGGCAGGAGTTCCTTGTACAGGCTCACCTGCAGTCCAAACGCCATCAGCATTAGTGTCATTTACCAGATAAATAGCTGAGAAGTCTTTTGAGCCGTTCGCAAGTCCTATTTCTGTAAACATAACCGTATTCAGTGTGCATGCTTCGATGGTAGCACTGAGGTTGAGTTGCGCCAGCACGATTCCACTTGTGTTCGCCCCCGCATTAATGGTTCTAGATGAAATATCAGCTGGACCGTGTGACAACGTTAACTTTCCAGTACCTGCCAGTTCATTTGATGAAAGTGGCAGTCCTGTCTTTGTAACCTCTTGTCCAGAAGCAAGACCTGTTGCATTCATCGATGTTAATGTCAGCTTTATAGTATCTCCAAGCGTAAAACCGGTCGTGTTCACCCACACGTAGATGTCTTTTAGCGTGCCTACCGGCACTTCGAAACCACCTGCTATTGTAATTGTAGCAGTGCCATTATCGGCAGTAAAACTGCCTTTAGCGAGTATAGTTCCAACATCTCCGCCTGTATCGTTAATACCAACTCCCCATATTTCACTTGCACCATCAATCGTTCCTGCATCTGTGAGTACAATGCTTGTTATATTCACACTTTCACCTGATGCAGCAAACCGAATCCAAAAGACATCAGTATAGTTAGCACTCTCGTTGGCGATATTTGCAGAAGGAGATGATGTATGTAAGCTAGCTGCAATGCTTCCAACCGCCATCGCACCCACGCCTTCACCCTCCGTCGGATTGGCAACATTATCATTAACCCTGTTGTTATTTCCAACTACAGAAGCGCTGATACCTGAGAATACCGAAAGCAGCATTATCGCTGTCAATATTATTGAGGTTATCTTTTTACCGTCAACGCTTTTTCTAAAATATTTGTTACTATTCATTTTTTCCCCCTTCATTTTTCCCCCTTCATTTCACCTCTATTTAGCTAAAACTAAATACAGAATGAATCTGCTACTATATATAAATTTTTCTCCTAAAAAAAACTTTTGAGCCTTTGTCATCTACAAAACTCCTCTGTTATACTACGCTGAAAGATATTTGAATTTCTTGGCGATCGACAAATATAATTAAATCTATTATATTTTAGTAAACCAGTATATTTTAGTAAACCAGTATGTCCCAGTAAACCCTTAACATCTAGACCAAAACATGAGTTTAGGTCTTTCTCCATGACAAGAGATTCATAATCAGTGTCCTGCAACGTATTTAACATACAAAACTTAGCTTTAGCCAATTTATAAATACCTCCCGATCCCCCTCAAAGAGACATATCTTATAACGGATTTACGAGTGTAATATATATAAACATATCGTTACTAGGCAAAAAAAGTCGTGTGATATGATCATATTATAAATTACATAATAAAAAACCGATGAAATCAACTAACATTTAGCTGAGCATAATATATTAGACTCGACAGATATGGACTAGACTAACTATATATAATGACTATAACTATAATATTAGACAGAGTATAACATTAGACAGAGATTAAATTAGACAAAGATTTCAACCACTATATGGTCACTAGTTTCGGCTTCTTCTCTTGGATCTAAGCTTCTTGATAGCCTTTAAGAATATCTTTGATTTTTTTTTTCAAGAGTATTTTGAGAGGTTTCTCAATGATGGTGAATCCAAGCAATCTATGACGACTGACATTTTTATCCTCCATACTCCCCGTACTCTAGGATTAAATATTGTAAATTATACCTAAACTATGGTTTTTAGAAATTACTAAAAATCTCTAAAGAAAATTTTGGTAAAATCCATGGACTTTAGACTGCCCCCAAATAGTCAACGGACAATCCAAATCTCACTTTTTTACTTTGCTAATTGACCTCTATACTATATCTCTATACTATACTATATTAGATAATTTAGTTTTAAAATAATTTTCACTAAATCCCTTTGAGAGAATCGCTTTACTCCTACATCAAATCTGAGAAATATTTTTGCAGAGCCCAGAGCTGAACTGAAAAAGGAATTTTAGGAGAAGATGGCAAAATGGGCATGATTTGAACCTATTAGTAGACATAAATTCGTCAATCTACACATTAGATTAGAATGTTATCTTGATAAGATAGATCATTGAAAATTTTCAAAGAAAGATAATAGGGCTTTTTCCATAGCATGAGAATAAATTAGTTGATACAGATAGGTAGGTAGGATAGATACTAAAAAGATCAAAGGGATATGCAAAATTGAATTCATAAAATAAAATAAAAGATAAATTCGATTTCCTTTTTTTTCCGCCACCGCCATAATAAAACTTTTTTTGTAAGCTAAGATATATTCAAAAAAAATCAATAGATTTAATGGAACTGATTGAATAAATCGCTGATTTCGACTATTCTGACCGATTTAAACATGTTGGTAAAGAGAGTTAAGAGCACCTATTAAAAGAAGAGTGCTGGTTAACAAAGCTATTCTATTTAAATAGACCTGGGATCGGTGATCTTTCCCTTGATTGCCGAAGCAATGGCAGTGGCAGGTGAGCCAAGATATATCTCAGCATTTGCACTACCCATTCTGCCCCTAAAATTTCTGTTTGAAGTGGAGACACAACGCTCTCCATCACCCAATATTCCAAATAATCCGCCCATGCACGGACCACAGCATGGAGCCTCCACAACAGCACCTGCATCCATAAATTGCTCGATATATCCGGCCTTAAGAGACTTGATATATTCCTCCCTAGAAGCAGGAATGATGAGCAACCTGGTCCCTTCAGCTATAGAGCGATCTCCCAGAATACTTGCAGCGATCTGCATATCTTCAAATCTCCCATTCGTGCAAGAGCCTATAAACACTTGATCGACCTTTATTCCCTCTACATCCCTCACGCTCTTGACATTATCCACACCGTGAGGACAGGCAACCTGTGGTTCCAGATCGGAGACATCATACTCTCGACGTTCATAGGTTGCATCCTCGTCGCTCATCAAATGCTCCTTGAGAGCGAAACCTGGAATGCGTTCTTGCATATATGCCTCCGTTTTTTCATCCGGCTCAACGATTCCGGTCGTGGCGCCCATCTCGATAGCCATGTTGCACATGGTCATCCTGCCCGAAATACTCATGTTTGTCATCGTGGAGCCCACATACTCACACGCCTTATAGGTGGCACCAGAAGCGCCAACATCACCGATTAGGCGAAGTATTAGGTCCTTCGCACATGTGAGATCCTGTAATTTGCCGGATATCTCAAACCTGATCGTTCCTGGTATCCTGAACCATAGTCTTCCTGTAGCAAAGACGGATGCCATGTCAGTAGAGCCCACGCCAGTGGCAAAAGTACCCAGAGCACCATAGGTGCATGTATGGCTATCAGCACCAACTATCAGTTCTCCTGGTATAACATGCCCTTTTTCTGGCATAACCTGGTGGCAAACTCCATCTCCAACATCATAGTTAACGATGCCTTGCTCCTTTGCAAATTGCCTGAGCAGTGCATGATTGTTGGCAGCATCCAAGGAATCAGCCGGAGCCTGATGATCAAATATTATCGCAATCTTCTTCGGATCCCAGACGCCATTTTCACGATCAGACACGATCTGCCGAAACGACTCTACCGCAAGCAGACCAGTGATGTCATTAACCATGGCTCTGTCCACATTAGCAAAAGCAAACTCACCCGCTTTAATAACCCTACCAACAGCCTTGGAAAATATCTTTTCTGAAATGGTTTGCCCAGACATGATAGCCTTTCTACAGGCATCGTAGATAAAATTAATCGATGAGGGCAACTTTTAATTATCATCTCATATAACATAACCTGAAAACAATGGAAGATCTTTTACAGATTTATGAGCGATTGCAGGGTCGTGTCACCTTGGATGAGTTCAAAGAGAAGGTACAAGAAAAGATAGATTTGATGGGCGGACTTTGTGACGAAAAAACAGCGTCAAAGCTCGTTGCACACGATCTAGGCATTCTTGATATGATAAAAATCGAGGAGATCTCGCTGGACCAAAAAAACGTGAGTTTTATGGGCAAGGTCACACAGCTGGATGAGCCCCGTGAATTCTCTAGGGATGGTGGTTCGATTGGGAGAGTTGCAAATATCATCGTCTCTGACGAGACTGGATCGATACGCGTGGTACTATGGGACGAACTGGCGGACTTGGTTAAGGTCAATGAGATATCCGTAGGAAAGATGCTCAACATCAGGGGATATGTGAAAAATGGCTATGTGGGGATAGAGGTGAATGTAGGAAGAAATGGCAGTCTGGAGTTCACCGAAACGGAAGTAGATATCAAAACCAAAACCTACAATATCAGCGATATTGCGAGTGGGATGAGTGGAATAAACATAATAGGAAAAGTGCTTAGCATAGGAGAAATACGTGGATTCTCTCGAAAGGACGGAACAGAGGGGAGTGTCAGCAATATCACCATAGGAGATCAGACGGGCAGGATTAGAGTTGTACTATGGAATGAACATGCCAACGAAAAGCTTACCCCAGAAGATGTCGTCGAGATCACAAATGGTTATTCTCGCGAGAACTACGGAAGGATAGAGATACACCTCGATAGGCATGGGAAGATTGAAAAGAGTTCCAAAGAAGTTAGCTATTGTGAACATATCACAAAGATTGCTGACATCGGGATAAACGAACCCTACAACATTATTGGCATCGTGACTGAGGTGGGAGAAAAGCGAGAGTTTACCAAAGGCGATGGATCTTCTGGAAAGGTTGCGAATATAAGAATATCTGATGATACAGAGGGGATACAGGTCGCACTATGGGGTGAAAATGCAGACTTGGTTGACCAGATAAACATCGGAACTCAGATAAAGATCATGGACGGATATGCAAAAGCAGGTTGGAATGATAAAATAGAACTGAATGTTGATTGGAGAAGCGAGATTAGCACTAAAGATTTATGAGATTTAGATTCTAATCTTAGATTCGAATATTAGAACAGAACGAGGAAAATATTAAATGGCTAAAAAAGACCAAACGCCTAAAAAAATTTCTCTGGGAGACCTGCCTGGTGTTGGACCTGCTACCGCTGAAAAACTACTGGAGGCTGGTTTTAGTTCGATAGAGTCCGTAGCAGTCGCATCACCATCAGAGTTGTCAAACGCCGCAGATGTGGGCGAGGCAACTGCTGCAAAGATTATCAACGCAGCTCGACAACAAGCAGACATAGGTGGATTTGAGGCGGGGGACGTAGTGCTCGAGAGAAGGAAAAAGGTGAGCAAATTAACCACAGGAAGTGCAGCATTTGATGCGTTATTAGGCGGTGGCATGGAAACCCAGGCAATAACAGAAACATACGGTGAGTATGCATCTGGAAAAACACAAATCGCTCACCAGTTAGTTATAAACGTTCAACTACCAAGAGAGATCGGCGGGCTGGAGGGGTCTGCCATAATGATCGATACCGAGAACACCTTCAGACCGGAAAGGATAGCACAAATGGCAGAGGGTGTTGGCATGGATGCAGAAGAGGTTCTGAAGAACGTTCACGTTGCAAGAGCATATAATTCAAATCATCAAATACTGTTGGTCAGCACTGCCTCTGAGCTGGCGGAGCAGTTAAAAGACACCGATAGACCTGTTAAACTCCTCATCATCGACTCGCTGACCGCACATTTCAGGGCAGAGTACGTCGGTAGGGGTACTCTTGCAGACAGGCAACAGAAGCTCAATAGACACCTACATGATCTCATGAGATTTGCGGACCTTAACAACGCAGTGGTCATGGTGACAAATCAGGTCTTGGCAAAACCAGACGCATTTTTTGGGGATCCTACGCGTCCAATAGGTGGGCATATTCTTGGGCATACTGCAACCTTCAGAATTTATCTCAGAAGATCAAAGGGCGAGAAACGAATTGCAAGACTGGTTGATTCACCATACCTGCCAGAGGGGGAGGCTGTGTTCTCCGTCATGACGGAAGGAATCAAGGATTGAAGGCACTCGTTCTAGATATCGATGGAACGATTACCCATCGAGATAGAAAAATCGATTGTAGGGCTGTAGAAGCCATTCGACGCATAAGAATACCAGTTATTCTCGCCACTGGCAACACGGTTTGTTTTGCCACTACGACGGCGAGACTTATTGGCATCAGTGGCATGGTGATCGCCGAGAACGGCGGTGTGGTGAAGGTTGGTTATGATGATGAAGAACACATCATTGGAGATATAAAACCATGCATACGTGCATTTGAGCTTTTAAAGAAACATTTCGATCTCGAGAAACTGGACCCTTCCTACAGAAGAACTGAAATCGCAGTGCGGCGAAACTTTGACTTGGATAAAGCAAGGGCTATAATATCCGGAACAGATGTGGGTATAGTAGATAGCGGATTTGCTTTACATATCAAAAGCAGGAAAGTCAACAAGGGAGTTGGTTTGAAAAAGCTTGCGGAATTGTTTAACTGGTCTACCGAAGACATCGCCGTGATAGGCGACTCTGAAAACGATGTCGAAATGTTTGAGGTTGCCGGAATCGGCATAGCAGTTGGAAACGCAGATGCTAAACTGAAAGAAATAGCAGATTTTGTTACAAAAAAGGAATATGGCGCCGGAGTTGTCGAGGCGATGGAATTTTTATTCCCCTAACTCGGACACTCCCATCACAAGGATGATTGCGCCAATCATCAGCACGATGATGCCGATGACCCCCTTTATAAAAGATAATACCTCATATCGGAAGAACCATATTCCAGATATGCCTAACAACACCAAAACCAATCCTAACAGGGTCCATACATACTTGTTCATATATATCCACCATCCCTAAGATGTAGTTTCAATCGTCTGCGTCTTTAAGTCAACCACTATGTAATCTTTCATAGCGCGAACTGCTTCAAAAGAGACCAGCACGAAATTATCCTCTGTTCTGAAACCAGTGGTGTCAAATGCCATGTCTGGCTTTATCACAAGGTCGACCAAAGCCCCAGTGTGAAGATCGACCACCAAGTTTTGCATAGTGCCAATGTTCGATCCGTCGATACCCATGACTTTTTTGTCAGACAAATTTTTTGCGAAACTCCTCACCATTAGACTCCCCCTCCGCTTATCTATCTATATCCTATATAAGACTTCGTCTCTTGGAGATGTGAGGTCCCGATATATTTAATGGATTAAACACAAAAACTATGGATGATGAAAACGGTCGTATTTAATCCATTCTCTGGTGTATCAGGCGACATGATCGTTGCGAGCTTATTGGACATTGGAGCTAACAAGAAGTTTGTAAAGGATGCTATGACCTCCATTAGAGATGTTGATGTAAAAATTTCCAAGGCGAACAATCTTGGCATTAGCGCAACCAAGGTAAAAGTGAAGAGCTCTAACGATCAGGGAATGAGTTACAAGAAGATCATAAACATGATCAAAGAAAGTGGGCTGGAGGCTGCAGTGATTGAAGATAGCATCTCGATATATGAAAGGATATCTGATGCAGAATCAAAAGTGCATGAGACGCCAAAGGACAGACTACGCTTTCAGGATGTGGGAAGTTTCGATGCAATCGCAAATGTGATAGGTGCATGTGCTGCTTTCCATAATCTTGGCTTTGATAAATGCGAAATATACAGCACACCGATATGCATGGGAGAAGGTTTCTCAAATACGACTAGTGAAATATCATCAATAACTGCACCCATAATAAGCGAGATACTAAGTAATTCATGCCTTAGTACTAAATACCAATGCGGACCTGCAACGCAGGAGACGATAAACACTACTGGCGTTGGAGTAGCCATATTGGCTCATTTCATCAATGAATGCAACATCTTCTTCCCTAAGATGTCCATCAAGAGAGTGGGCTACGGTGAAGGAGCAGGACATCCCGAAATATGGAACTTACTTCAAACGGTGATCGGAGAAACGGATGAGATGTTGATTTCAGATCGCATAGATGTATTGGAGACAAACGTTGATGATGTCACTGGCAAGGCATTGGGCAATCTAATCCAGGATTTGATGAGTTCAGGGGCAAAAGATGTTGCCATTACACCTGCAATCATGAAGAAAGGACGACCTGGCTATATAATACAAGTGATGGCCCATCCAGTAGATACTAATAGACTGGCGAGGAAGATTGTCCAAGAGACTGGTTCCTTAGGCACTAGAGTCGTGCCTGTGAAAAGACTGATCACAAAGAGAAAGAAGATCCCTACGATGATTAATATAGGCAGAAACAGAAGAGAAGTTAACGTTAAGATTGCGACCGACACCTGGGGGAATATCTTGAATATTTCAGCTGAGTTTGAGGATTGTAAAAAGGTTGCTGAAGAGTTGGGCGTTTCAGTGAAGGAAGTAATCAGAAGGGCAGAAGGCGTTGCTTGGATCAAGCTTTCAAGTCAAGATATGATATAACGGGGTGAGCAGCATCAAGGTCAAGAGATACTCAAGTGGATGTAAGAAAATTGACGAGCTTTTGGGCGGTGGTTTCGAGGTAGGCACGGTGACCCAGTTATTTGGAGTGCCCGGCAGTGGCAAGACTAATATTTGCCTTCAGCTTGCAATCGAGACCGTGAAAAGAGGTAAAAAAGTAGTTTACATTGACAGCGAGGGTTTTTCACCCGAAAGATTTGACCAGATAGCTGGAGAGGATGTGAAAAAGATCGCCAAGGATATTATTATATATGAGCCACTGAATTTTGAGCAGCAATATTCTGTCATCAAGGATATTGAAAAAATGATTGATGGTGTGGGAATAATAATCCACGATTCAGCGGTATCTTTTTATAGGTTTGAGCTTGATGAGGAGAGAGGCATTGAACTAAAGCGGGAACTGGCAAACCAGATCGCTTGTCTGCTCCAACTCGCAAGAAAATATGATGTGGCAGTCGTAATAACAAACCAGATATATATGGACATCGATAGTGGTAAGTTCCATCCCGTAGGAGGGAACATGGTCGAGCACCTCTCAAAGACCATCATTCAGCTAGAAAAACAAGATAATGGTAAACGACGTGCAATACTGCGAAAGCATCGATCAAGACCAGAAGGAGTATCGTGCGAGTTCGTGTTGACACAGGATGGAGTCAGAGATATAAGGGAAAGGGAGGATTGTAGTGGGCATTTCGAAGAAGAGGAAGCGCAAGAAGATCAGGAAACATAAATTGAAAAAGAGAAGAAGAAAGATGAGATATAAGAAGAGATGATCATCGAATCACTCCCTCGTAAACGATCTCTGCTGTACCCTCCAGAAATACGTTATCGTTAATATAAACCCTCAGCAGACCGCCCTTTGTCTGGACGTTTACCTTATAGCCTACTTTTCCAAGTCGACTTGCAATGAAAGCACAGGCAGCTGCTCCGGTACCACAGCTAAGCGTCTCATCTTCCACACCCCTCTCATATGTTCTTATGCTCAGATCGCCATGCTCGACCAAGACAAAATTCACGTTTGTTCCCCTCGAAAATGCTGGGTCAAACCTAATCTTTGGTGCGATTTCTGATATCGGAAGGTCCAAATCATCCACAAATATGACGGCATGTGGAACTCCTACGTCCAAGGCAAATACCTTAAAATCGGATAACTCCAATTCCGAGAATGGCTCGGATACGGGCATACCCAACTTTGCCCAGATCTCCTTAGCATGTTTTCTTACCTCAGACTCAATGTCTCCAGCTAACGTTTCTATTTTGATCTCACCCAAAATGATGTGTCCCGCCTCTATAGAATACTTCACCACGCAAAAGAGACCGTTTCCACACATCTCCGCTTCACTTCCATCTGAATTGAAAATGCGCATTTTCAGGTTTGCATGTCTTGACCTAGAGACGAAAAGGACGCCGTCTGCACCGATTCCACAGCGTCGATCGCAGAACCTTTTCGCAAAAGCACTTTTCTCGAACTCTGGAATTATCTCTCTATTATATTCGTCTATCAAAATGAAGTCGTTTCCATTTCCATGTAGCTTTGTAAACAATATCATCTAAACCTCGATGGAAGAACTTGATGAGCGAGCAAATCTTCATATGACTCCTCTTTTCGTATTATATCAACTTTACCATCATGCACCAGCAGCTCAGCACACCTAGGTCTTCCGTTGTATTGAGAGCTCATCGAGAAGCCATATGCCCCCACATCTAGAATCGCAATCACATCGTCCTTTTCAATTTTCGGCAGAAATCGATCTCTTGCAAGAACATCACCGGATTCACAAATGGGACCTACGATCGTGTATACGTCGGATGATTTTTCGTCCGCTTTATTTGCAACCACGATTCTATGATAGGCGCCATACATGGCTGGACGGATGAGAAGATTAAAACCTGCATCCACACCCACGAACTTCTTATACGCATGCTTCACTGTGTTCACCTTGACCAGTAGAATCGTTGTGCCTGCCATGATATATCTGCCCGGTTCTAGGATCAACTTTGGATGGATTTTCAAAGCTTTAGTCCCCTCAACAAAGATCGGGAGAATGGCGTCAGCAAGATCTTTTGGCGATGGAACAACCTCATTCTCATAGGGAATGCCCAGTCCCCCACCGATATCTATGAACTCCAACTGGATGCCAAGCCTAGTCAACTCTTTGACCAGGTCAAGCATCTTTTTTGTCGCCTCCACAAAGGGCGAAACATCAAGTATCTGAGAACCAATATGGCAATGAATGCCAGCTATTTTGATGTTCTCCAGCGATTGTGCCTCTTTGTAAGCCGCAACGACCTCACTAGATGGGATGCCAAACTTAGTCTCTCTCAATCCAGTCGCGATCTTCGGATGCGTGCGCGGGGATACATCTGGGTTCACTCGGAATGATATTTCTACATGATGATCGTGCTTATTCGCGATCTCTGAGAGGGTTTTTAATTCATCCAATGAGTCAACTGATATCCTTACGTTGTTCTTAACAGCCATTTCCAGTTCTGCATCTGTCTTGGAATTTCCGTTGAATAATATCTTGTCAGAAGGAATTCCCGCCCTGAGAGAGCAATACAACTCTCCCCCTGAGAAAACATCCGCTCCTGCGCCTTCCTCTGCAAGTATCTTGAGAACGGTCAGATTGTAGTTCGCCTTTGCAGCATAATATATGTCTGCATCTGGGAAATCCTCTTTGAATCGCTGATAATTAGCCCTGATTCTTGCCTCATTTGTTACATATAGAGGTGTACCAAATCGCTCTGTCAAGGCAACGGCATCCAAGCCACCTATGATCAGATGTGAATTTCTAACTACTAGATGATCTCTAGTTGACATCATTCCACTATCTTTGTGATGTTAATCTCAATGATGTCCTCTGCTCCCCCTTCTTTCAGTTGAGGGAGGAGGATGTTGACATCCTTTTTGTCCACCACAGTCTCAACTGCATAGTATGTTGAACCATACAATTGAGATACTGTTGGATTTTTCATGGCCGGCAAAACCCCTACAACAGAATCTAGCTTTTCCTTTGGGACGTTCATGCTTAGTAGCACCTTGCCACGGGCAGCTATGACTCCCAGAAGCAGGATTCTGATTTCTTCTATTGACTTTTTTTTCTCTGGATCTTCCCATGATTTCTTGTTAGCTATGAGACTGGTGGAGGATTCAAGGATCGTTCCAATTATCTTCAGTCCATTTCTCCTCAGTGTCTCGCCTGTCTCCGTCAAGTCGACGATGACGTCCATCAACTCAGGCACCTTTGCCTCTGTAGCACCATACGAATAAAATATCCTAACTGGAATGCCTAAGTTCTCAAAATACTTCTTTGTTAGATTTGGAAATTCTGTAGATATTCTACTGTTTGGTCTTATTTCTTTAACATCATTGATTCCAGAGTCAATGGGCACAGCAACAACGATCTTTACAATTCCTTCGCTCTGTTTACTGTAGGGCAAATTCGCAATCTCAATCACATCCGCACCAGACTCTTGAACCCAGTCATGACCGGAGATACCAAGATCAAAATAACCCTCCTCAACATATTTCGGAATTTCCTGAGGTCTTAATATTTTTACCTTATCGATTCTTGGGTCATCTATATGAGGATTATATCCCCTAGATGTGGCCTTTACATCAAGGTCAGCTGCCTTAAAAAGCGACAGCGTCTGTTCCTCCAAACTTCCCTTTGGAAGTGCAAGATTAAGCATAGTCATATCTCCAAATTGCTCATTCTTTCTACTGCTTCTTTGATTCTTTCTATAGAAGTAGTTAGCCCAAAACGTATATAGCCTTCACCATATTCACCGAAGCCGATGCCAGGAGTAACCACAACACCAGCTTTGTCCAACAACAGATTTGAAAACTCCAGAGAAGTAAATCCGCTCGGCACAGGTGACCATACATAGAACGTAGCTTTTGGCGGTTGCACAGATATGCCCATGTTCTCCAAACCGGTAATCAAGACGTCCCGTCTATCTTGGTAGGTCGCCCGCATTTTTTTAACACAACCTTGCGGTCCTGTAAGAGCGGTTATGCCCGCCATTTGTATGGCCCTGAACACACCAGAATCTATGTTGGTCTTTACCTTTCCCAAGCCAGAAAGGATATCCCCGTTGCCAACAGCAAAGCCAAGCCGCCATCCTGTCATGTTATATGTCTTAGAAAGAGAGTGAAACTCAATTCCAACATCCATCGCACCCTTCGTCTCTAGGAAAGATGGCGCTTTATACCCGTCATAGGTCATCTCAGAATATGCATTATCATGGCAAACGATCAGCCCATTATCGTATGCGAAATCGACCACCTTTTTGAAGAATTTTTTGTCAGCGATCGCACTGGTAGGATTATTTGGATAATTTATGAAAAGCATCTTTGCAGACCTAGCTATTTCCCTTGAAATCAAATCCAGATCGGGTAGAAAATCATTTTCTGCCAACAATGGCATGGCATGTGGAGTGCCCCCAGCGATTAAAGTTCCCATACGATAGACTGGATAGGCAGGATCCGGAACTAGCGTGACATCCCCAGGATTCACAAATGCGAGGGTAACATGTGCAATACCTTCTTTTGAGCCTATGAGAGTTAGCACCTGATCTTCTGGGTCAAGCATAACGCCAAATGTCTCAGCATACCACTGAGCCGCCGCTTTTCTGAAAGAAAGCATGCCCTCGTAGGAAGGATACTGATGAGTAATAGGATTTTTGACAGCGAGGCACATCGACTGGATTATATGTTCCGGTGTCGGCTGATCCGGGTCTCCAATCCCAAGATCGATGACATCTATGCCTTGCTTTATTTTTTCAGATTTCAATCGATCAAGTTTCGCAAAGAGATATGAAGGCAAAGAATTCATTCTATTGGCATACATCTTTATTCTCCTAAGCGGTCAGTATAAAAATACTTTTGTTATGCCTAATTATACTGGAAAGTTAAATTTAGATAGAGTATTTTAAATAAATTATCTTTTCAGTACCCATTTCAATCTTAGCCATGAGAGTTAGACATCAAGAAGAAATAACATAAAAGATAAAAGGTTTAGCCTATACCTAAATAGATTCCTTTTTCGTATGATAATCAATTCTGTTGACTTCATAATAAGTCCTATTTCACCTAAAATTATTATGTATGTAGTAGCAACAACCCGCCCGCACGGAAACGATTCCAGAAACTAAGATTTGGATTTTTACCAAAATAACAAGCTTAAGGCTCTGTTTTACGTTATTTATTTATCTTAACCACAGAAATTATAACTATTAATTACCATTTTTAGCTTCCTATCAAACCAAACCCTTAATAATAATTTAAACATTGATTAAAACATGAAAGACAGAAAAGTCCTGAAAGTTGGATCTTCCTACATGATCACTCTGCCCATGGACATCGTGAGAGGTTTCGGGTGGGACGAGAACACCAGGATAAAGGTGAGGATAACAGGGCGGAAAACGCTTGAGATAGGAGAGGCGTGAGAATAGGGGTGTGAAAATATTAGCGTGAGAATAGGGGTGTGAAAATATTAGTGTAAGGGTTTATTCGCCACCTCTCATAGCCCATAATACTATTATTAGTGCAATAATAACAAGAAAAACTACTATCAACGCAAATTTAATAGCTTCCCACAATGGTCTAAGAAACCAAAGCAAAATAGATTCAAATGATGGTCCAACATATGTTATAAGCGCAAAGACCGTAATTCCAACCAGAATTACGAACATTATTTTTCCAAAAACATCGTTTATACCATTCATATTCTCATTCTATACTGCTTCTTGCAGCAGCTCTTCTGCATATTTAATTAGTGCCTTAGTTACAATTAGTAGGTGCTCACAGTCTGCTTTTCTAACTTCCACTTCTCCTGCAGGTTTCTGTTCTTTAATTTCTTCCGTATGTAAATTTAATGATGCTTCACTTTTAAAATTCTCTATCGCTTTCTTCCATTTCTTTATTACAGGGTTAGTTGCAAAATTAGCTTTCATAGTTTTATCAAGTAAACTCCCTGCTTCTCTACAATTAGCATACACTTCTTTAGTAACCCACTTTCTAAAGCCCTCTTCGGCCTTTTCTACATATTCCCATGCTTTTTTAATTGTTTTCTCACCTTTCGGAATCGCAACAACAAAATACTCGCCAAGTCCTAATTTAGGTGCATAATCGTTAATCCAATCACTTGAAGGAATTGTTTCTGCCCCCCTAAGAGCTTGGTTCTTCACAGATAGAAAAATTGGACTACTACTGCCCGAGAGAATCCATCGATTTTCTCTATCGGCGGAAAAATTCGGATTATAAGTGCCTGCAATTATTGATCCTGCGAACGGTCCTCCAGGCGCTGAAATATTTATTTTACGTACCCCTATACTTGTGGGATTTACTTCGTATAAGTGAGAGACTCGTGCCCTATTTTCAACACTTTTCACATTTAGATTTAATGTTAAATTCACATCCCCTTTTCTATCTTCCATTCGCCTTCTTTCTATATGTTCAAGTGCTATTTTATCTAAGATTGCAACGAGTTTTGTTTGATGGACGCCTTCCCCAAATTGAAGATCAAAACTAGTGCCTGCAGCTCCTAAATTCACTGATTGATTTCCTAGTGTGGATTCATTAATCTCTGCTATTATCTTTTTATCATCTGTCTCCAACCACCCATTCATTCCTATTATTGCTTCTTGATAGACTATGTAGCTTATTTCAATTTCAAAAATAATGCTCGGGTAGATAGACTGCACATATGGTCTTGGTTTTATATTTTTTATTTCCATCCTATCCCCACTTTTAAGATTTGTTATTCCTATTACTACGATAAACAGCGTGCGACTATTTATATATTAACATCCACCCTAAAAGATTGCTTACTGTCTTTCTACTACCCAGATCGATCGGTTGATTAATTGGATTTTAGTTTCGGAATCTAACAGCTTAATTACTAAGAAAACTATTTACAGTTTAATTAAGTATCTATAAAACATGGTAGTGGGCATTATATCTGCGCTCTCAACCTATAATCGACAACGAGATTTCTTACTTTTGATGTAAGTTGCTTACATTAATCTTCAGCAACTTCAAATTGTTGCGCTTTACCGAAAACTCAAACAAGAAAAAGATTCAAGTCTTTGCAAATTGGCATCATCTTTAATTGACATCATCTTTATATATCCTCCGCCCCATAAACATTCGATTTTAACATGGCTAGAAGAACGAAGAAAGAAGGGTGGAAGAGCAAGAAATGGTATAATGTGATCGCTCCAGAGATGTTTGGCCACACAAACATTGGGGAAACACCTGCTGATGAGCCCGAGAACCTAATAGGTAAAGTAATGGATACCACCCTAGGCGATATGACAGAAGATTGGTCCAAGAAAAACACTAAGATGTTATTTAAGATTTATGAAGTAGATGGTAATGGTGCACAAACTAGATTTATCGGTCATGAAATGGCGCGCGATTACATGCGATCCTTGGTTAAAAGGAGAACGTCCAAGATCGATGCAAACATTCTCGCAACCACGCCAAATGGATATAAAGTGAGGGTCAAACCATCTTGTTTTACAGTAAGAAGGGCACGCAGAACTCAGATAAAAACGATTAGGAAGATTATGCATGATATCGTGACTTCTAGGGCAAAAAAACTTGATTTCGCTGCATTCATCCAAGAGGTTGTGCTCGGCAAGATATCATCTGACATCTATAAAGAGGCAAAAGAGATTTATCCGTTGCGAAGAGTGGAGATCAAAAAAACAGAGGTCGTCTATAGACCAAAAGAAGTTGTAAAAATAGAAGGTGCCCAAGCAATTGAGTAGTTTTTAAATATCAAGTAGAAAGAATAGCTACTCATGGGTATCGCTAGGAAGATATTATTAGTTGTTTTAGATGGTGCTTCAGACCGTCCAATAGATGGGAAGACACCGCTTCAAATGGCCAAGAAGCCTAATTTGAATTCGATCGCAAGTTTAGGCATCAATGGGATCATGGACCCCATATCGCCCGGAATCCGACCTGGCTCAGATGTCGCGCATTTAGCATTGTTGGGATATGACCCCTATAAGGTTTACACAGGTAGGGGACCTCTCGAGGCGGCTGGGGTGGGCATTCGCCTGAAAAAAGGTGATATCGCTTTTAGATGCAATTTTGCGACGATGAAAGATGGCATAATCGTAGACAGGCGAGCGGGAAGGATACGTGATAATTCTGAACTTGCAAAAGCGATTCAAGAAGGGGTAAATTTGGACGCGGAACTCATATTCGAGAGATCGACTGGGCATAGAGCTGCAATGGTGATCAGGGGTAAGGGGCTTAGCTCAAATGTAACGGCTTCCGATCCAAAACACGAAGGAGAACCTGTAAAAGGCGTTGATGCGATTGGACCAGAGGCAGATAGAACTGCCAACATATTAAACGAATTTATTAGGCAGGCAGAGAAGATCCTAGAAAATCACCCCATCAATAGGGAACGGAAAAGGTCTGGCAAGCCACCAGCGAACACGATACTTATCAGGGGCGCTGGCACTGTGCAAAAAATCGAGACTTTTTCAGAGAAATATGGACTAAATGGGGCTGTTATCGCTGCTACTGGATTAATAATTGGAATAGGCAGAATGTATGGATTAGATTATATCGAAACCGAAGGCGCCACGGGCGGCGTTGACACTGATATCGATGCAAAAGTCAAAAACGCCATTAATGCACTAAATGACCATGATTTCGTGCTTTTGAACATCAAAGGCGCAGATGAGTCTGGACACGACGGTCGAATCGAGGAGAAAATACAATTCACCAGTAAGATTGATAAGGCTTTTGAGCCAATAACTCGCCTGAAAGACACGCTAGTGGTTGTGACAGCAGACCATTCAACACCCATAGCAGTAAGAGATCATTCAGCTGATCCGGTTCCAGTAATGATAAAAGGATCCGGAATTAGAGTTGACAACGTCAGGACCTACGATGAGATAAATGCTGCCACTGGTGGTCTAAACCGCATTTGTAGCATGGACCTAATGCCAATGCTTATGGATCTAATCGATAATACAAAAAAGTTTGGGGCATAATTATATAATATCTAGAGGGGAGTGGTGACATAGAAGAATTACTTCGTGCTTTCGTCATGCCAGACAACACGCAGATGGAAGATCGATCGATCATAGTAGATGGTGATGTTCTAATAGGCAATCATTCTGAGATCAGTTATGGACTTCTTGCACGTTCCATCATAATTGGCGAACGAGTAAAAATAGATGGGGATGTAGTGGCTAAGGAAGACATCAGACTAGATCTCTGGTCAAATATAAATGGTGATGTCAGGACGAATAAGGACGCATACATAGGTGAGCGGACAAATATAAATGGCAAATTGGTCGTGAAAGGCGATCTTGATATCGGAAATGACGTGCATATCGAAGAGGATTTTGAGGCGAAGGGTTGGATTGTGATCAGAAATCCAGTCCCAGTAATCGTCTATATTATATTATATCTAGCCGAACTTCTACGACTCGGAGAAGGCGAGGAAGTTGATAAAATGCTGAACGAGCTGTTTTCCGATGAGAGCGAAGTACTTAAAGAACAGGCACTGATCGTGCCGAACGGAACCAAGATCACTCTTGACATGATTCGAATCCCGGATAAAGCGATCATCGGAGATAACTGTCGCATGTTAGGCAACATCAGGGCCCATTCGGTAGAAGTCAAGGATAACACAACGCTATTCGGTAGCATCAGAACGAGGGATGAAATAAAGATAGGTCAAAACAGTGAGATCCACGGTGATTTGATCACAAGAGGTGGAGTATATGTTGACAAAGGTACTAGAGTAATGGGCGAGATCAACGCTGACGCAATAATAGTCCATGAAGATGCTAAGATCGATGGGGCTATGAGAGCTTTACGAGGGGTGTTTCTCATGCGCGACGAAGAGTGTGAGCATGAGAATGAAGTTGCATAGTTTGTTCAACCGGTTTCTCATCGGAGCGGCGCCATGATATGTTTCTTTTTTTACGTTTCCTAGGTAATCCGGAAGAGGTTTCTTGTAAGGCGCTAAATCATATCAGGCTAACTCGAGACTTTTTTATTTTTATATGACAAATAGTACTATCCTTACTAAGCTATCCTTAAGATGAGTTTAAGATGGGTTAAATACAATCTCTAACCCATTATGAAAGAAGGAAAAGTTTGGAAATTCGGAGATAATATTGATACAGATGCCATCATCCCTGGCAGGCATCTCACCATCAATGATTCCAAGGAATTATCAAAGTATGCATTTGAAGGTATTCTTCCAGAATTTGCACAAAAAGTGAGATCTGGAGATGTCATCGTTGCCGGAAGAAATTTTGGATGTGGTTCCTCTAGAGAGCACGCACCACTAGCATTGAAGGGCGCTGGCATAAGCTGTATTATCGCAAAGTCATTTGCCAGAATCTTTTTCCGCAATGCAATCAATATCGGATTACCAGTACTGGAGTGTGACGAAATCGATCAGATTGAGGAAGGAAATGATCTCAAGGTGGACATCGAAAAAGGTATGATACAGAACCTGACGAAAGATGAAAAATATCCTGCCACACCATTACCAGAGTTCGTAAGAAAAATCATTGATCATGGCGGATTGATAGGATATACAAAAACCATGCTGGGAAAATCAAATGACAATGTATAAAGTACCCGTCATAGGTGGAGATGGAGTTGGCCCAGAAGTCATCGAAGAAGGTAAGAAAGTTCTCAGAGCTGCAGCAGAAGTTTACGACTTTGATATAGAGTGGCTCGATTACCCCCACGGAGCTAATTATTATCTAGAAACGGGCGAGCTAATACAAGAGGATACATTGAGGGAGCTAAAAAAATATAAGGCGATATATCTCGGTGCTGTGGGCGATGAACGAATCAAACCAGGCGTTTTGGAGAAGGGCATCTTGCTCACCATAAGATTCTACTTTGACCAATACATCAATCTCCGCCCTGTAAGGTTATTGGAGGGCGTCTGGACACCTTTGAAGAAGAAGGGACCTAAAGAAATTAATTTCAAAGTCGTAAGGGAGAACACCGAGGACTTCTATATTGGAATCGGAGGTCGGGCAAGAAAGGGGTTGAGTAATTACGAGTTCGATATCATAAGAGAGTTATACAGCGTTAAATTTGGACTTGATATCGATTCCGACAGCGATGAAATAGCATATCAAGTTGGGATGATCAGCAAGGAAGGCACCGAAAGGGTCATCCGCTATTCATTTGAACTGGCACAAAATAGCAAAAAACATATCTCTAGCGCAGATAAGGCAAACGTGATATCGATGTATGAGTTCTGGCGAGAGGTCTTAGAGAGTGTAGCAGCCGATTATCCTGATGTCAAGGTTGATTTCAACTATGTGGATGCCATGGCAATGTGGTTCGTTAAGAATCCAGAGTGGTTTGACATAGTGGTGACCCCAAATATGTTCGGCGATATTCTGACTGACCTCGGGGCGATGATCCAAGGAGGTATGGGGCTAGCTCCCGGAGGTAACATCAACCCCCAAGGTACGAGCATGTTCGAGCCAATTCATGGCTCTGCTCCAAAATACGCTGGAAAGAGCAGAGCAAATCCCATTGCTACAATATGGGCTGGAGCAATGCTTTTGGAGCATCTCGGGGAAAAGGAGGCATCAAATACAATAGTAAGAGCAATAGAACAGAGCATAAGTAAGGGCAACGTCAAGACCTATGACATGGGTGGCTCATCCAAAACCTCTGACGTGGGGGATGAGATCGCAAGGATCATCTTAGAAGCCCCAGTAGGGTAGCGGATATCCTTTGGGCCTGCGGTAACCTAAAAGCTGCAGACAGCCTAAGACCTGGGTTCAATTCCCAGTTGGGGCATATTGGAAATTTATGTTATGGTAATCCTGTTTATCTTTTGATATTGGATTTCAATGAGAAGATTAGAAAGTGGATTGTGAGGTTGGAATATATCAGTTAAAAAATAAAGTGGTAAATTTCGATTAGATTAATTTCTTCACTTCCTCGCTTTTAAGTGCCTCTTCTCCGTGCGCATCTTTGATATGGTCAAGGATTCCTATCTTCTCTGCACCACAGAAAGGGCAGACATATAAGTGCATATCTTTCTCTGTCCTATATAATGGGAATAACTTCTTATATAAAAGAGCAAACCAGAGCAAAAAAGGTAATGCAACCCTGAAGGTTCCTGATAAGAAAATAACGAATAAGGAATAAAACTCACCTGTGGGCGGGATCAGAAGGTAAACGTAAGAGATTTGCAATATCACCCGAAATGTAAAGAGTACAAGAATTCCAACGATCGTCTTTTTTAGAAAAATCTTCGGCGGAAAAAAAAATTGCAAGCTAAAAAAATTACTAAAAATCTTTTTTATATTTTTACTAAGCAAAGCTTTCTTTTCCAAATAAAGATTAGTTGCCAACATCAAAGCAATGAAAGGTGGAATACTACTGCGTATCCCCTGAGAATAGAGGAAATTTGGAGAATGACTTAAAGGCATCTCGATTCCAATGAGTTCAAAATATATGGCAGTTATTTTCAATATCACTGAGAAATAAGCCGATGCAAAGGGTATCCATAGTATATAAAGGATGGTGGAAAAAAAGAGGAATTTAAGGAGAAAAGAAGAATATTTTCCAAGAAATCCTCTACTTTTATTCTCATCTGGGTTAAAAAGTACTCGTGTTGGTATGGCTTGATCAACACTTTTACAAAAAGCATTGAATGAGGATATTATTTTCCGAATTATTTTTGAATTCACTTTTCCTTCACCTCAACTATCCTATCTCTCCATATCAGAAACAGGAGAACAACGAAAACTATTAGGAAAACCTGCCAGAGATAATCATGAAAGAAATCAATCAAAGAAGGTATGAAAAGACCGATCAATACGGTGGAAATTAATCTAATCAAAGTAATTCCATATAGGATTGGAATACCAATCATTCCTATTGCTTTTTTCTTTATATCCGTGGGATATGCAAATATTACAGAACAATAAACAATGATGGAAAAAATCCCGGTGCACTCACCAATTATGTCGATTGAAGCATCATTCATCAGCACAAAAGTTCCATTGGCTTTAGCCGGTAGTCCAAATAAGTTTAGTAAAAAAGCAACCAAGGAAGCAGTGAAAGACCTTTGATGTATTTGCTCTTTAAAAAAGAAGAAATAAGCGAAGTTGAGTATGAAACAGAGGACTAGGAATAATAATATCGTTTTTAATATTTCCTTTTTTGCCTCTTCTTGCCTTCTAAGGTATTTGTACTCTCTTTTTTTTCCCATATAAGCCACCGAATAACCAAATTGGACTCGTACTCTGCTATAATTGCCCCTATAAATTTTCAAAGAGATTATTTATCGCTCTTCTCTTAATACTCTAAGTCTTGGACAACAGTTTCTGCACCCATCAAATGGATTTAAACTCTTATTGCTTACCTTATAAACTAAACTCAATTTCGTCATAATGCCGAGATTTTCCCATATCCAATATAATGAAATCAATGTGAATGGAATATTTCATATATCTTGGCTGCCTTTTTCTTGCCAATTCCATGTACTTCTTGCAGTTCCTCCTGAGATGCATTTGAAATATTCACAATTGAGTTGAAATGATTCAATAGACGTCCAGCAAGAGCCTCCCCTATAAATGGTAATCCAGCCAGAAGAAAGAGCTTGCTATCCTTTACCGGCAGATCTAATCTCTTCCTCTTACGATACCATCTTGATTCTGGTATTTTGACGTTCTTACCCTTCTCCTCCCTTTTCAACACAGTATTCAGAAAGGCACAAAAAGCCTCATCATTCTCCACAACCAACAAGGGAGTGTCATAGACGAATAAAGTCTCGAGCTGAGCACCCATCATGCTTGACCAAAATGCCTGCAATGCCCTCTTAGGATACATCGGTGGGATCAAATCCAGATAGTTTTCGAAGTCCCCCTGTATCACAAGTATGCGTCGTTTGATCTCATGTTCCCATATCTCATCAGTTTTCATGAATCTGAGCAGCTGCTCCCAAAGCCTGTTCGACCTGACAGAGTTCACGAAATCCGCAGAAGTTTTCCTTTCTATTGCAAAGGCACCGTCATCACTGACTATCAAGAGGTCTCCAAGGGGAAGTTGCACTATTTCTACTTCGCATATCTGCTTTACAAAATCAACTATCCTACTACCTTCCCTATGATCGATGAAAACCTTAATTTTCGCCAATTTTTACCCCCATTATAGATTATTTTTACTTCTCCTCACAGTACTTGCTCAAAATCGCCAAATTCAAACTTCGTCCTAGCCAACGGTGCCTCTGTGTTAACAGATGTGCTATCATTAAAAAGTATTTCCAGCTTCTGGTATACTATGTCAGGGTACTTAAGGATGTCTTGCATCGGATGCACCATTGAAGTTATTTTCGTCTTGACAAAATGCTTATTATGGTTGATAAACGCCATATATCTATTTATGCAACATAAGGGAAAGCGGATCATCTGGCCAGCAAACATCGATGGTAACAAGTCCAAGAGCCAAGGCAGAATTATTTCAAAAAAGGACGCCATCAGATCGCCAAAACTAGATGAAATCAAAAGGTCTGCTGAAATGTTAGATCTCGATCCAGAAATAGAACAAGATAAAGCATATCCAAGATCTTGGTGGGAATTTAGCGGAAGAGTAATCGTCGACTATAAAGGGTCCAAATCTTCAATCGCGAGGAGGATAGCAAATAACATTAAAAAATGTAGAGAGAGGATATAATAAATTAAAAATCAGATAATTTTTTATTCTTTGTCCCTCCATGTGCAACACTTTCACGATGCAGTAATCCAATGTTCATCACGACTACGTCGTCGGATGCTAAACAGGGAGCAACATTGCTTTCAATGTAACCTAGCAGTGCATCTCTCACCTTTATTATGGTCTTCATTGTAGGGTCTTGTTTATCATTTTCTATGTTGGAGATGCTTGAACAGCAGATTCCTGTAATGGCCGCAAGCCCCCTCTGAGTCAATCCAAGCGTTTTTCTTATATTTCTTAGACCTTTTCCATGCAGGTTTTCCAGGCTCAGAAAACGATAGCAAATGATTTTTGTTTTGGCCATCACGATCTATATACCTCTTATAATAATACAAATTTTCGGTGCAAAAGATTAAAATCCTATTAAGTTAAACCATATATTGGGATGGGTAGCAAGTAAGTCCACATCACCTGCTACACTATCAAAGTGTGACAAATTGGGAAATCTGATTGGCATTGCGCCAGGAATCCCATCGCCTGCCCATCCCATCTGGCTTATGTGATATCATGATAGACTTGCATACACATACACTTTTTAGTGATGGAGAGATGGTACCCAGTGAGTTAGTTCGCAGAGCAATAATTCACGGATATACTGCCATCGGACTGACCGATCATGTAGATTTCACGAACATAGATTTCGTATTAAAAAGCGTGAAGCAAGCTAAATATCTCGAAAAAGAATTTAATGTCCAAGTTCTAGCAGGAGTTGAGCTGACTCATATACCTCCAAATAAGATTGAAAAGCTGGTCAAAAAGGCGAGGCAGCTTGGCTCAGAGTTGATAGTAGTGCACGGGGAGACAGTTGCAGAGCCTGTGATGCCAGGAACAAACAGTGCAACAGTATGCCTAGAAGACGTGGATATTTTAGCTCATCCCGGACTAATCTCAATCGAGGATGCAGAAACAGCCAGAGAGAGTGGTATCTATCTGGAAATAACTTCACGTAAAGGACATTCAATAGCCAACGGACATGTTGCAAAGACCGCTAACGAAACTTCTGCAAAATTAATAGTTTCCACAGATTCGCATGGCCCCGATGATCTTATAACCAATGATGAAGCAATCGTGGTCGCTATGTGTGCGGGCCTGGATAAAAACGATGCAGATAAAGTGGTTAGTGTCAACTCCAAAAAATTATTGGAAAGAATTACAGGTTAAATATATTACGAAATCTTTATATATAAAGATTATAGCTTATATATAATGATTCCGAAAAGATTTTTGACAAATATTAACCGAGAGAGGAGTTTGTCACATTTTAAAAGGTGAAAAAATGGGAGAAGCCAAAAAGGCGAAGGAAATAAAAAAAGAACGTAAGGGTCTGGGTGAATACGAGGAAACCAAGACAGAATGCCCAGAATGTGGAAGCACCCAACTTGTGCATGATTATGAGAGAGCCGAGCTAATCTGTGACGGATGTGGTCTTGTCATCGAGGAAGATTTTATAGACATGGGACCTGAGTGGCGAGCCTTCGATTACGATCAACGAATGAAGCGTTCCAGGGTCGGGGCACCGATGACCTATACAATACATGATAAAGGGCTAAGCACGATGATCGACTGGCGAAACAGAGATTCCTATGGTAAGTCTTTATCATCGAGGAGCAGAGCTCAGTTATATAGGCTAAGAAAATGGCAACGCAGAATAAGAGTGAGCAACGCAACCGAACGTAACTTAGCGTTTGCATTATCAGAATTAGATAGACTTGCATCAGCATTGGGACTTTCCAGAGATGTCAGAGAGGCCGCTGCAGTTGTTTATAGGAAGGCAGTAGATCAAAACCTGATTAGGGGTCGCAGTATTGAAGGTGTTGCAGCAGCCTCATTATATGCGGCCTGTAGACAATGTGGAGTTCCAAGGACCTTGGACGAAATCTCAGAGTTCTCACGAGTTGGCAGAAAGGAGATCGGACGCACTTACAGATTTATATCTAGGGAGCTTGGACTGACGCTAATGCCAACCTCACCCATAGATTATGTTCCGAGATTTGCCTCGGGTCTAAATTTGAAGGGAGATGTGCAATCTAAGGCTGTAGAGATCCTACGACAGGCAGGTGAGAAAGAACTGACCTCAGGAAGAGGACCTACAGGCGTTGCAGCAGCTGCGATCTACATCGCATCCCTTCTTAGTGGAGAGAGAAGGACTCAAAGAGAAGTAGCAGATGTAGCGGGTGTTACAGAAGTCACCATAAGAAATAGATACAAGGAGTTAGCAGAGGAGCTTGGAATCGAGATCATCCTATGAGCTTCATATTGGTATGAAGAGATATGCACCATAAACAGGAGCAGCAACGAGTAAACATCCTAAAATAGAGCCTATAGCTACTGCTAACCATGCATACAACGCCTTCATTCCAATGATCCTTCCTATAATGGCTCCTATAACAGCATTGGTTCCATTGAAGGGGATCGCTATGAAAAGTGCGATGCCCAAAAAGGCCAATCCACGTATCCAAGGGTATTTTTCCAAACTGTCGTGTCCTTTTGTCTCTGATCTCAGGATCAAACCACCTAGAAAGGGGATTTTTATGGCAATATCAAAGTTCACACCATAAACAGGCTGGTGACTAAATCCACGAATACGACCGCACCTACGACTGACCATAGGTTTAGACCTAATCTCAAACCGAATGGTATCGCCCAAAGCCTACCCAACAGTGATGTAGGTGGTAAAAAATAGCTGAGAATCACACCGCCGAGTTCAAGATAATCTGTCCAGATAATGGCCAAGGCAACAATGCCCGCTATGCCAAATGGAGCGAATAACTTAGTGAAGGCCACCCAAGTCTCCTTTTTATCTAAATTCTTGACGAGATATTCCTTCCATTTCAATATGTTTATCAGGTCCATATACAACGTCCACGAGGTCTTGATTTATGTCATCTTACACACCGTACCATATTAATTAGATCTATGAGTTAAGCAACATCCCTGATGTTTTGTCCTCCCTTAGATATCCTTGAACAATACAAGAGTTTGTATTAATTAAATTAGCATACTTGGGCGGAAATATTTTTCTACAGTGAAGTTTCATTTTAAAAAATATGGTGCGCTTAGAATTTGGGGGCAAGACGGCAGAGCCGAGTGTAAGGCGAATAGATGACATGAGAGACGTCATTTATGACAAAAGATGGCTGAAGAATGCTGAAAATTTTGACCTATATTATATGTACAGAGACCTGTCCCTAAGCAAAAGGGACAAGGAAATCATAAAAAAAAATGGTCTTAGATATGACATAACAGTAATACCACCACGTGTTTTAGGCGTGGAGTACGTGAAAACAGCTGGACATTATCATCCTCCGGTGCCAGAGGCAAAAATGTCATATGTTGAGGTCTACGAAGTGCTTAACGGTGAGGCACACTATTTATTGCAAAAATGTCAAAATGATGATGTTACGGACGTTGTGCTGATAAAGGCTGGAAGAGGAGATAAGGTGATCATACCACCTGATTATGGTCACGTGACCATAAATCCCTCCAACAAAGAGCTTCGAATGTGCAACTGGGTTGCTCGAGATTTTTTATCCATCTATGAACCCATGAAAGAAAAGGGTGGAGCTGCCTACTTTGAATTGGTTACCGGATTCGTAAAAAATGAAAACTACGGAAATGTCCCAGAGCTACGATCTCTGGGGCCTACGAACTTCTCAGAGGTCGGGCTGAGAAAAAACAAGGAAATGTACGGATTGATAAGAGAATATCCAGCGCTACTTGAATTTCTGACCAAGCCCCAGGACTATGGGTGGTTATTTGAGAAAGTTCTGGGGAATGAATAAAAGAAGAAGATTAAATTTTTTATTCTACTAAAAAAAATCAAAAACTAATTAAAAAAGATAAGGATTACACATGCAACCAATTTCAATGTTCGAGAGTATAACTGAATCAATTTCAACGTTCTCGGGTATAACGGAAGTCATATCAATAGGGATACCTGCTATCACAATTGCTCTCTTTTTATTAATGTTCTCTGAGATGTCGGCAATCAAGTCGAAGCGTAGTGCTCCTCAATCTTCTGTATATGCAGGTCTTTGTTTTTTAATTGTGTCAATTGCCCAGATTATGGGGAGTTATTTCTTTATCTTTACACCACATTTAGAACACACGGTGGGATATGAGATTATTATTAACTCTTGTAGTTTTATTGCTTCCCTTGCATTTTTCATTGGCATCTCACTTTTGTTTAACTTAGCCATGTCTCTTATATACAAACCTCTCATTCGTTTCTGACTACTCTATCACACATCACACCACTATTTTTCACGCCTCCGCTATCTCCAACGTCTTTCGCCCTGTTATCCTTACCTTTATCCTGGTTAGGTGCTATAGCCATACTTTCTCAAAATTTCTTGCTCTGATACTTTCTCAAAATATCCGCATGCATCACAGGCCCACCACAGTGTACCGTTGAAGTCTATGAGATGCATAGCGGTAGGTACAAAGCATTGTGGGCATCTTTTAGATTCTGTAAATTCTTTAGTTTTAGGCGTCGATGTTGAATTCGGTAAAATTTTTGGCTTTAATATGGTTATAGAAGACAGATTAACATGAGCGATTAATGTTGGGTGGTATCCTTCAATAAGTCCTCTACCGTAACATTTTGTATCTTCATCAAAAAAATATCCCCAGCTTCCATCTTTATTTCTGAAGATGTAATTCACTTCGTACTCATCGGTGTCCTTGTCATAAGCAATTATGGTCATCAAACCGACTTCATTGGTCCCTCCCCCCTCGATTATAGGTCCCTTCGCGATTATATTCCCAGCTACATATTTAGGATTTGGTAAAGGAGTTGGCTTTGGTGTTGGTGTCGGAGTAGGCGTAGGTGTTGGCTTTGGTGTTGGTGTCGGAGTAGGTGCAGATGTAGATGTTGGCTCTAGAGTTGATACACATCCTGAAAATCCCATAGTTGCTATAGCTCCTGCAAATGCGAGAGACTTGAGGAACCTTCGCCTTCCCATCTTCATAGCTCTATGGTATATCGTCCAACATCTAACATAAAGCTTTCACGCCTCTGTTATCTCCAGCGTCTTTCTTCCTGTAATTTTTATCGATATCCGAGTGTTCTCGTCCCACCCGAAGCCTCTCACGATGTCCATAGGATGGGCAGAGTAACCATATAACTCGCTACAATTTATGGCAAATAAACTTACACAAATTTTATCATATTCCATTAATTAATCCAGATCTTAGGCGTCGGCGCCGTCTCCCTTTTGTGCTTATTCTCTTCGATGCGTTGAAGGATTCTTTTTATAGCCTCACTAGAAATATCCAACTCCTTCTTTATGTCTACATATCTTTTCCCTTCATCGATCCTTTTCTTCAAAATGGCATCGACCAATTCGTATGAAATACCAAAATCTTCCTCGTCCGTTTGACCCACCCACAAGCCTGCTGATGGTGCTTTGTGGATAATTTGATCTGGAACCTTGAGATAGGTTGCAAGTTCTTTGACCTGCGTTTTGTATAGATCTCCGAGCGGTAGAATGTCCACACCAGCGTCACCGTACTTTGTACCATAGCCCAAAAGGATTTCAGTTCTGTTACAGGTCCCAATAACGAGATGATTCAGCAGATTAGCATAATAATAGAGGATGCACATCCTTGTACGCGCTTTAAGGTTGCCATTACAAACCCTTGCATTGTGATCATAATTTGGCATATTAGATGCAAAGACATCTATTATCCCGGAAATTTCAACGATCTTATGCTCGATGTCAAGCATTTTTACTATTCGCAGAGCGTCTTCGACATCATCTTCCCTGGTTATGCCCTTTTCTGGGAGCAGGATGCCTAAAACATTTTCATTGCCAAGCGCTTGGACAGAAAGAAAAGCCGTTAAACTGGAATCTACGCCACCACTTAACCCTAAGACTGCACCCCTATCATTTGCCTTTTCGACGCTGGTCCTGATAAACTCAGTGATTTTTTCTACTATATTCTTAAGATCCATATCTCTTGATTTCATATCCCTTCCAGCACCATTCTAAGGGTATCTCCCGCTTCCTTTGCCTTACCCTGCTCGTTTTTAAAGATGAATAAGGGCACACCAGTGATGACTGAGCATGTAGCTGCATACATTCGATTGAGATTCTGTTGCTCTATGATGGGGTCTTCTCTTTTTCTGATTTCCTCATCCTTTCTTCTTCGAGTCGTTATGCCTTCCTCGCTGGATTCGACCACGACGATTAGATCCAATGGAAGTTTTTTTAGCACATGATATGGCAAACCAGGATAGTAGCCTTGGGGCTTGAGAACACTGAAATGAGTATCCAATATGATATTCATCTCCTTTGATTTGCGAGATATCTTCTCAGCAGCCAACTCCTGTATATCTTTATAACTTTCAAGAGGGATTTTCGTCCTCATCTCATCCCTATGTTCTACGAGCCCAACCTCCTTGGCCACATCAAACATATAATCCCCGAAATTCATTAACTCGTATTTTTCTTTGATGCCTTCGAGCGCAAAATGCACCACAGTGGATTTTCCCACGCCAGGTACTCCGGTCATTGCTACTAGTTTTCCCATTTTCATCCCTCATTCATAATGAACATTTAAACTTCTGAATCTGATCTAAAGTTCCAATTAACGTCAAAGTAGCCCCCTCAGGTAGAATCGTGCTTGGGTCTGGATTTGGGATAAATTTTTCACCATGCTCTATCCCAACTATCGTGCATCCAGTCCGAGGTCTGATCTTTGTCTGCGCTATGCTCTTTCCTGCTAGTAGTCCACTGACAGAGCACGTGAAAACTTTAAATCCCTCTGCAAGCGTAATATCTTCTTCTCCAAATATTATTCTTGCAAGCATCTGGCCTCCGACCACTGACAAAGACATAACGTAGTCTGTACCAGCCTGGTATAGTTTGTCAATGGAGCGTTCATAGTTAGCACGAGATATTATCTTTAGATGTGGGTTCATCTTTCTTGCTATAAGTGTCGTATATATGTTCTCAGAATCCGTATTTAATGTAATTATAAGGGTGGAGGCATCCATGATCTTTGCTTCCATCAATGTGTTTTCTTCTGTTGAACTGCCAATTACTTGATTGACATCCAGGATTTTTTTCTTGTCAATTATCTGATATAATATGTTCTTTGCCCGCAGAGTTTCTGCAGCTTGATTGCCAACATCACCAAATCCAGCTATGATAAAATGCCCCTCCCTCCTTTGTCGACCAGAAGTTATCTTCATCAGCAAATTTAACTGTTCTTCGGTACCAATCACCACTAAGACTGAGTGTTTTTTGATGATTGTATTCGGTGAAGGATTTAACATCAACTGTTCCTCTTGCCACAGTCCAACGACGGTAGCACCTGTCTTCTCCCTGATCATAGTACCTTCAAGCGATTTTCCTGCGATTGGAGAGTCCGCATATATGGGAACTTCGATTATTTTTAGGTCTCTGTGCAATTCTTCTCCGATAGTCTCATCACTCAAGGAAACGGCAGCCCTTTGACCAATGCGAGCTCCAAGCAATTTCCTAGGCGAGAGTACTCTGTTTGCTCCAGCGAATTCTAGATATCTGGCTATCGACATATCTTCGACCAAAGCAATGATCTTTGCATCGGTTAGTTTCGATGCACTTAACACGATGTTTGCATTCTCCTCATCATGCATGTTCGCGATCAAAAATTGTGCATGATCAACATTTGCGTTTTTAAGGGTCTCATCATCGCTTGGGTCACCGTAGATACATATATAATCTTTTGAGAGTTGTCTGACGATCTGCTCCTTATCGTCGATGATCGCAAAAGGTATCTTTCTAGCTCGCAGCTCATCTATCAACGTTTCAACCAAAGCATTGTATCCACAGATCAACACATGATTTTTCATAGTCTTTGGAACACGTGTCGGCAACAAAACTTGGATTTTTCTTTCCATCCATGGTGTGACTATAAGCGGAAATATAATCGCGAAAAATATCATCACACCAGAGACTTGAACGATAATCGAGAATATTCTCCCTATATCACTCTCAAAGACGATGTCTCCATAACCTAAAGTCGTCATGGTGCTTATTACCCAATAAAAGGCAGTTACAACACTGAACTCCCTTCCCTCAAATTCACTCATCAGATAGATGAAAAGCAGGCTATATAAGAGCATCAACGAGGTTCCAATTGCAATGTACTTTGAAACCAATAGGTCGATCTTTGGTTTCATATTCCCTTAATTAGACTCACCACCAATATATCTTATGATAGAAAAGGTTAAAAAGAAGGAAAAGGTTAAAAAGGATACGATACATCTAACACAGAACACCGACGTATTTATTATTGCTTTGATGGTGGTGGTTTGCTAATAGTATTTGACATGGATAACACTCTCGTCGATATGGAAATAATCGATGAGCTTGCTAAAGCTGCTGGTGTTGGTGAGGAGGTTGCTGCAATCACCAGAAAGGCCATGCAGGGCGAGATTGATTTTGGAACAGCCCTCATAGAGAGAGTGCGACTCCTCAAGAATTTACCTGAAAAAGATGTTATAAAAATAGCAGACAGCATACCTATCATGAAAGGTGCCGAGCGATTGATCAAAGAGGCAAAATCCATAGGTTATAAGACAGCGATGATCTCTGGAAGTTTTATGATTTTTGCAAAAAAGGTAGGAGATGAACTCGATATTGATCACGTCGTTGCTAATGAACTGCTCATAAAAGATGGTGTTTTAACCGGAGAAGTAACAGGACCCTTGATGAAACAAGACTCCAAAGAATTTGTGCTCACAGAAATCGTAAAATCAGAGGGACTAGAACTCAAGGATTGTGTAGTCGTGGGAGACGGAGCAAATGATATACATATGTTTAAGAATGCTGGACTCTCGATAGCATTTGGTCAGAATCCAGCATTAAGCGACATTGCAGATGTGGTGATAACCCAGAAGGACCAGGAACTAATCATTCCCATATTACCTAAGCCAAGACAGGACATGCTAGAAGAGCTACAAGAAAAGAAGGAAAAACTAAAAATCGAATCAGAAAGACTCAAAGAAAAGCGAAACAAACTCAACCAGAATGCATCTAAGTTATCGATGAAAAGGGATGAGCTTAACCAAAAAGCAAGAGAACTAGTCACCGCTGCGCAAGCATCCAAAAAAGAGAGGGATGAATATAACGAGAATGTAAGCGAGTATAAAGCAAAGCGAGATGAATTAAACGAAAAAGCGAACAAGGTCTACGCTCGATTGGATAAATTGCGCAAAAAGAGTAATGCAAAAGGATCTTCCATCGATGAACTCAGGCGAGAAATCGATAAGTTGGAATTTAAACAACAGACAGAAGTACTGAGCACAGACAAAGAGCGACAACTGGTTGATCGGATTTCATCTTTGCAGGAAAAATATCTGAAGAAAAAGGTACAGTTGGAGCAAGATATAGAACTTAAAGCACTTTTAGAGAGTGCACAAACCCTCTGGAATCAGGCCTCTGAATATCATGAGAAGGTCACTGAGTACGCAAATTTGGCTCAAGAGAGGCACGAAAAAATGATTGCTGCATTTAGGGAAGTTGATCAGATAAGGACTGATGCAGATACTAGTCATAAGGAGTTCGTAAATAAACAAGAAAGTGCCGATGAAATACATAGTGAGTTCATAAAGACACAAAAAGAGATTCGTGATTTTGATAAGCTAATAGTCAGCTTAAAGAAAAAGAGTCGAAAAGATAAAGAGGATAAAAAGAGGCGCGATACTCGGAAAAAAGCCGAAGAGATATACGATCAATTTAAAAAAGGCGAAAAATTAGGCACGGAGGATTTGCTTTTGCTTCAGCGCTCTAAGCTGCTTTAGATGCCCTAAAATTTAAATAAATATGATTGCCCTTTAATGAAATTAATCCTTTAATGAACTTAATAACGGGTTTTAAATAAGCATTAAATGTCAGTTATTAAGATAGATGGAATTTTAATGCTGTGGTCTGTTATCCTCTCTTTCCAACCACTCCACTTAATAAACCGCTAGTTCGTTAAGAATGTCCGTTTTTGAGATTATTCCTATCGCATCTCCTCTCTCAGTCACCATCAGTCGGCCTATCTTATACTTATCTAAGATCTTGATCGCTTCATAGAGTGGTCGTTCACCATCGATAGATATAGTAGGCTTGACCATTACATCCCTGACTTTAGACCTAATTTTTCCATTTGCTAATGCCCTTCCGATATCTTTGAAAGTGATGACCCCAATAAGTTTCTCTTTTTCCTTAACTGGAGCGCCATGAATATTTTGTTCAGTCAATATAAGTGCTGCTTCTTGTAAAGTTGCATTAGCATCCACATAGAGAATTCTCTTGGACATGTACTCTTTGATCGATTTTTTTGGCAAAGATACCATCTCTTTGATATTGCACAATAAAACGTTATCCGTATCATCCCGTCCGTATACCTCGCCTCTGATTATCAAATGATTCACTGGTGTGGGTCCAATCTGGAGTTTATCCCCTATATAAAAATCATGTATATCTCCAATAACCTTTACAGATGCACGACATAATACTGGATGTCTTAGACAAGTAAAATCGATATTTGAGATCGTCGCATTTTCTATCAAAATACTATTTCGATAGATGCAAACTATCGCCTCATCCTCCAATTCATCAATACTAATGGATTCGTAAGCACTTCCAGTCGGCTTGTACCCGCCCTTCGGTCCTGGAACACCCTCCACGAGTTTAAGTGCTTTCAGTGATTGCATCTGATTTCGAATGGTGCCAGGATTGCGGTCGATTAATTCAGCGATATCTTCCCCTTTAACCACTTTATTTTTCTGTCTAGATAGGTTTATCAAAGCCGTAATAATCTTTCTTTGGACGGGTGTAAGTTCCATGTTGATGCCATATTATAATGATTAATAGAGACATATATACTTAATTGATGAATATATTTAATTTATTAGGTTGGTGGGAGGTGGATTCACCCAATCCTAGCGCAAAGGAATTGATCTTTAGATGATGATAACCGGATCGAATGTTCTTTCTGGCAAACCCATAACCCTATGTTTGTAAAAGGTATCCGATAAAAAATCCCATTATTGTGCCAGTGTTTAAGAACGGTAAGCCAGCTTGGGGTCTTTCACTCTGAGAGATGAATATCAAAGCTGCAAAACCCACCAGCGATCCGATAATAGCGCCTAGTGCTGGAAGGTTAACGAACCCTGTGGATATTATGAAGACCTTAGCAGACACTACCAGAATTGTTGGCACTACGACGTCGCCCAATCCCATGAAATAGGCATTTTTTTCATCCTCTGGAGTTTGCTCTAAAAACGAATATCCCCATTTTTTTGGAATGATAAACAATATCGGAGTTCGAAGATCCAACATACCCTCAGCAAGACTGACCATATGTTTTGTCTGATATACTGCGATGGCATCATATATCGCTAGCACGATCAACAAGACCAAAGTGGGAATGATAGCAAGCGATATTCCAAACATAGCGGCAGCACCAGCACCTATTATTATACCTGTAAGATCAATGATGTACCACTCGGGATATTTATAAAGTAGGATGGTGAGCGCTGTCGTCAGCGTAAGTGAGACAATAAAAGAGGTAATTGGCGATGCGATCATGGATAGTATAACAAAGAATACAAGATACAATGTGAATGCAACAACTAACAATATGATGAGATGGATTATCCATCTTAGATCTAGTTTTATTATTAAGAGCATGAAAAGCGTGAAGGCTAAAATCAGCCCCATATACCATATCGGATTTAAAATAGATTGTGGATTCTCAAAAGCTTGCATATGTTGGGCTTTTAGAGGATTAACCAGCAACAGCGCAATGACCTGAACAGCTAACAAGAAGATTATCATGCTGCCTAGAAGTAAATGATCTGTTATTCTTTTCAAGCTGTTACCCCACTATTATTAAATACCATGGAGAAATATAATAACATGGTCAAAGTTAAACTTTACCAAATGAGGTGGCAAAGATGGAGTCGAGAGATCTAATATTCTCAATAGTAATGGTTGTGTCTGCATTCGTGCTCACTTTCAGATGGATCGATCAGTATGGTATGGGTGATGCAGTGGTTATATTGTCGGCAATGGTCTTGGTCGGAGCATTAGCCGCAATGATTCTGAGTGTGAACGTCAGGCTGATGTCGATAGAAGACAAGATAGAATCTAAGGAAAGATCATTGCGAGTTAACATCCAAAGCGTTGAGGAAGGGGTAGAGCGCCGGTTAAACATGATGGTCAATAGAGTCAATGAGACGATGGAGGAGTTCTCAAGGCGATCATATAGGTGATTCTATGCTTTTTCCAATTGTTTTTATCTGAAACATTAATTTATCCGAACTTTGGCACAAGTATGAAAAATACTATAACTAGATATAAAGGCATTTTTAGGCGTGATATCTAAGATTTATTTATATGCTCCCAGCCCACCAGTACTGTAGAATTTTCGGTTGGTGGCCTTAATAAGATTGCCAGAGATATGGCAATCAATTAATAGAGAAAATAGCTAATAGTAACAATATCTTCTACGACAAATGACAAATATGTAAGTCAAGAGAGAAACATGGGATCTGACCTCAGAGATATAATAGAAAAAAAGGAAATAGAACTAAGAGAGTTGTTCGGTAAAACAATAGCTATAGATGCATACAACACTCTTTACCAATTTCTTAGTATCATTAGGCAACCAGATGGAACTCCGCTGATGGATTCTCAGGGGAACATTACATCGCATTTATCTGGACTTCTGTACAGAACCACAAACCTGGTAGAAGCTGGCATCAAACCCGTCTTTGTCTTTGATGGAAAGCCACCAGAATTCAAAGCTCAAACGATCAAAGAGAGGGCTGAGATAAGAAGCTTGGCGGAAAGACGATGGATCACTTCAAGGGCTCTTGGCGAGGATGATGCATTCAAATATGCACAAGCATCTTCAAGATTGGATGATCAAATAATCGGAGATGCAAAAGCTCTTCTGGATTATATGGGAATTCCTTGCATTCAAGCTCCATCAGAGGGTGAGGCCCAAGCCGCATTCATGGCAATCAACGGTGATGCAAATGCCGTCGGTTCGCAGGACTATGATGCGTTATTGTTTGGTGCACCAAAGTTGGTCAGGAATCTGACGATCACGGGACGCCGGAAATTGCCAGGAAAAAATATATACATCGATGTAAAGCCGGAGATGCTCGAATTAAACACCATATTGGATGCGTTGGGTATCACATCCAAGCAGTTGACAGATATCGCCATACTCGTAGGCACAGATTACAATGAGGGGATCAAAGGCATAGGATCGAAGACTGCTTTAAGATTGATTCAAAAGCATGGATCAATCGAAGGAGTGCTTGCAGAGTTAAATGATTGTATTGAGAATTTTGATTTGATTCGAGATTTTTATCTCTATCCAGAAATCACCACTACATACAAAATTGAATGGCAAACGCCCAATGAGGATCTTATCATAAAATTCCTCTGCAATCGACATGATTTCTCAGAAGAGCGGGTTGAAAAAGTATTAGAGCGTTTGAGTGAAACTTCCGCTCAAAAGCAGAAGACATTGGATCAGTGGGGGAATAAATAAAAGAAGACATAAAAAAAGAAGACATAAAAAACAAATGGCAGGACTTGACCCTCAAACTACTTTTCGATTACTCGCTTTTCACCCTTTGGGTCTTTTTCCTACGTGTCTCCCATCATACCTTACCACCAAGGCATTTATTCGTGTCCTTCCCTGATTATTAACTCAGGTTCATACACGATTCTCATCGTCCGTAGACGATAATTTTGGTTTCGTCGTAGGCTTCATCCTGCCAATAACTACCACAGTTCTGTGATGTTAAAAAATTTTTGGTACATATTATGGTACATATTATGGTACATATTTTGGTAACAAATTTTAAGTATACCCTTATATATTTATATATGGGGGATGACCACGAGGCGCAGACAGATTGCACTAATAACAGATGATTTCCTTGTTCATCGATCCATCGTGCCAGAGCTGAAAGCGCGGAATATTAACTTCTTAACGCTCTCACCAAAGGAGTCGATACCCCTTAGCGTCAGAGCAATTATCACAACAGAAGATGAGCGCGATGAGATCGATTTTGACATTGATAAAATTATAATTGCCAAAAAACCCTCTGCAACCGTAGATATGGCTCAGCTCTTGCTTGAGAGACATAAATATGAGAACATCATAATTGGCATCGATCCGGGCAAGTATTCCGGCATAGCTGTTATTGGAGATGGCATGATTATATCGGTGCACCAGGTATCAGTTGGTAGGATCGAAAAGGTGATACGTGAAATTTTAAGTGAAAAATCCGCCCAGAATGTCGTTATCAGAATTGGACACGGTGCTCGTCTTGTAGG
>CAYZWV010000002.1:0-40000 GCA_964482255.1 uncultured Methanocellaceae archaeon | reverse complement strand
TAAAGGGCGTGCCAAGCTGCGATAAGCCTCGGGTAGGTGCATGGAGCCTTAGAACCGAGGATGCCCTAATGGGAACTCCTGTCTCCTTCGGGAGACGATCCGTAAGGATCGGGAACGCCCCGGATTGAAACATCTTAGTAGGGGCAGGAAAAGAAATCGAAGAGATGCCGCTAGTAAAGGCGATCGAACACGGCAAAGTTCAAACTGAATCCCTTTTCGAAAGAAAAGGGAGATGTGGGGTTATAAGTAGAGTCGAATACAATCCAAACCAGTCAAGTCGAAGTCCTCTGGAATGGGGCACCAAAGAGTGTGATAGTCACGTAGACGTAAGCTGGCGGATTGCGACTCCGTCTTGAGTACCGTTGCTTGGATATGCAGCGGGAATTTGGGAGGCACCAACTTCCAAAACTAAACACGTCTTGAGACCGATAGCGCAATAGTACCGTGAGGGAAAGCTGAAAAGTACCCCAAAAAGGGAGGTGCAAAGAGCCTGAAATCGGATGGTGATGGAGCGATACGGCGTGAAAGGAACTTCGATGTGAAAGAATCTGTCGCGAGGCAGTAGTATGAACATCGTCGCCGATGTCGTATCATACGTTTTGAAGAACGGGCCAGGGAATGTATCTGAGTGGCGAGACTAAGTTGGTAACAGCGCAGTCAAAGCGAAAGCGACAAGCGCGCAAGGGATTCCCCTGAGGTGCGGCGTGTACAAGCGCGTGGAGTCACTGGGATACGACCCGAAACCGGGCGATATAGGCGTGGGCAGGATGAAACGTGGTGAAAACTACGTGGAGGTCCGCTAGCGGTGTTGATTTGCAAATCACTCGCGTGACCTGCGTCTAGGGGTGAAAGTCCAATCAAGCTCGGTGATAGCTGGTTCCTTCCGAAACATGTCGCAGCATGACCCGATCAGAGATGGTCAGCGGAGTAGAGCTCTGATTGAGGGATACGGGCGGGAAACCGCTCGTCCTTCTGTCAAACTCCAAAACCTCTGTCGTCTTAGAAGATCGGAGTCCGGGCTGGGGGGTAAGCTTCTAGTCCGTAAGGGAGACAACCCAGACCGTGGTTAAGGTCCCCAAGTGTCGGCTAAGTGTTAACACTAAAGGGCGTCTCATGCCCTAGACAACTGGGAGGTGAGCTTAGAGGCAGCTATCCTTTAAAAAGTGCGTAACAGCTTACCAGTCGAGGTTTGGGGCCCCGAAAATGGACGGGGCTCAAGCCGACCACCGATACCTCGGAGTATCGCAAGATAATCTCGTAGGAAGGCGTCCTGTGAGGGCAGAAGCACCTTCGTGAGGAGGTGTGGACCACATGGGAACGAAAATCCTGGCAATAGTAGCAGCATAGTCGGGTGAGAATCCCGACCGCCGGAGGGGCTAGGTTTCCTCGGCAATGTTCGTCAGCCGAGGGTTAGTCGGTCCTAAGACATTTCCTAATTGGAGAATGTCAAATGGGAAACAGGTTAATATTCCTGTACCTTTCAGCAATAAAACCGACGCTTCCGGGTAGGTCGAGCAGTGCCGTCGCACTGTTCAAGTGTTGAAATCCATGGAGAGCCGTAATGGCGAGAAGTGGATGAATGCATGATGAAGTAATTCGGCTGATCCCAGGAGCCCATGAAAAGGGAGTTGAAAGTCCGTACCAAGAACTGACACAGGTGCCCCTGGTTGAGAAGACCAAGGCGTGTCGGCGTAATCTGGCTAAGGTAATTCGGCAAATTAGCTCCGTAACTTCGGGATAAGGAGTGCCTGCTTTGCAGAAAGCAGGTCGCAGTGACGAGGGAGCTCTAACTGTCTAATAACAACATAGGGGATCGCAAACCCGTAAGGGCTAGTACGATCCCTGAATCCTGCCCAGTGCAGGTATCTGAAACCTCCATACAAGGAGATGAAGGACCTGTCAACGGCGGGGGTAACTATAACCCTCTTAAGGTAGCGTAATACCTTGCCGCTTAATTGGCGGCTTGCATGAATGGACCAATGAGAGCTCCACTGTCCCTAGCCAGAACCCGGTGAACATTACATCCCAGTGAAGAGTCTGGGGACCCCTAATGGGAAGTGAAGACCCCGTGGAGCTTTACTGCAGTCTGTCGTTGGGCTGTGGTTTTGGACGTGCAGCGTAGGTAGAAGGTGATGATCCACTTTCGCTAGGAAGTGAGGAGCCATCAATGAGACACTACCCTTCTGGAACTACGACCCTTACTCCGAGAGGAGGACACCGATAGGTGGGCAGTTTGGGTGGGGCGCCACGCCCTAGAAAAGATATCTAGGGCGCCCTAAGGTTGATTCAAGTGGGTCAGAAATCCACTGTAGAGTGCAAGAGCAAAAGTCAGCCTGATGTGATTTCACATAGCAAGGAATCGCGAGACGAAAGTCTGGTCTAGCGAACCATTATGCCCCCTTGGTGGGGGCTAATGATGACAGAAAAGCTACCCCGGGGATAACGGTGTCGTCACCGGCAAGAGCACATATCGACCCGGTGGCTTGCTACTTCGATGTCGGTTCTCTCCATCCCGGCCGTGCAGCAGCGGCCAAGGGTGAGGTTGTTCGCCTATTAAAGGAGATCGTGAGCTGGGTTTAGACCGTCGTGAGACAGGTCGGTTACTATCTGTTAGGGGTGTTTTGAGGTCTGAGGGGAAGTTGCCTATAGTACGAGAGGAACTAGGCAACGGTGCCTCTAGTCTATCGGTTGTCCGACAGGGCATATCGAGCAGCCACGCACCAGTGGATAAGAGCTGAAAGCATCTAAGCTCGAAACCACCCCTGAAAAGAGACTTCTAAAGGGCACTCTTAGAAGAAGAGTTTGATAGAGTCGGGATGTAAGCACCAAGGCAACGAGGTGTTCAGTCCGCGACCACTAACGCCCGAGCCAGTTTGCTTAGCTGAATTCAGGCGATATTTGGGTCGCAAGCTTATATGTGGTAATTATATATGTGATGGTATGTGATGGCCATAATTCTATCTCATGTGGGGGATATATCAAAAGTATAATCTCCTTTGATGCCAAGGTGGCGGAATGGCTAACGCAGCCGCCTGCAGATAAAAAAGAGGATTATCGAGGGAGCAGCGTAGTTTCTTCTGAGTAGAGAGCGGCTTTTTGCCGGTTCAATTCCGGTCCTTGGCTTTTGAAATTCTTGAAAAGAAGTGGATGGGATTGAAGCATTCATAGATTGAGCATAGCGGTCATGGTGACGGGGAAACTCCTGGTTCCATCTCGAACCCAGAAGATAAGACCGTCTACGTTCTATGCTGTACTGCGGTGCGCGAGCCCGTGGGAACCATAGATCGCTGCTATGCTCACTTATCTTTTTTTCGTTTTTTTTATTATAGCATCATACAAATTGTTTATAATACAATATTGATCAAATCTTGGGCTTTGCTAAGGAAGATAGCTCGATAAATATTCTCAAAATTTTTAATATTTATTCTAAAACACTTATTTTCTTATTTTTTTAAATAAAGTGAGTGAGGATGGTAAGCCTCCTTTTGTTTCAGCGGCATTCGTCTGAGCGCCATATTTGGGCATCGGCTGGACTCTTTATTTGCCCATCTTTGACTTGCACCTACGAGGTTTCGTCGTTCCACCCACAACATACACGTCCTCTTTCTTGCGAAGTCATAGCATTAGTGTAGTGTGGTATCGTTTCTGTGCCAGAGCCAAGACTCTCGCCTTGTGCGCTTACACGCACTCGTATGTCCAGATGGTGGGAGGACTTTCCTCACAACCTTAGGTTGCGGCGACCGCCCCTCCTCTCTCAATCACATATCTACACTACACAAAAAAACATATATCTTTTGCTTCCAAATAAACAAATGTGTTAACTTTAGAAGAAGGTGTAAGGGCAGTAAAGCTTGCTAGGAGTGCTATCGAGAAATATATTGGAGAGGGCGATATAATCCTTCCAAAGAAATTGCCGAAAAAATTTGATGAGAAGAGAGGTGTGTTCGTTACCTTAAAGCAGAATGGCCTAAGGGGGTGCATAGGCCATCCATATCCTATTATGCCATTAGGTGAAGCCATAGTTAATTCTGCGGTAAGTTCTGCTACGAAAGATCCAAGATTTATGCCTCTTAGGGCAGAGGAGCTGGAAAAAATAACAATTGAAGTCACTGTGCTAACTCCCCCGATACCTATTCATGCTAAGCCAAAGATGTTACCAAAAAAAATAGAGATTGGTAAACATGGATTGATTATAACTAGGGGTCCAAATCAAGGGCTTCTGTTACCCCAGGTTGCCGTTGAGCACCAATTTGACGAGGAAGAATTCCTCTCTCAGACATGTATAAAAGCAGGATTGTATCCAGACTCATGGTTGGAAGAGGATACGCAAATACATATTTTCGAGGGGCAAATATTCTTGGAGACCTCCCCTGTAGGAGACGTAGAGGAGAGAAAAATCATCTAGTTATCATCGTTCTAAGACGATCGACTGCCCTAGCTGCATTGTCTGATACGTTTCCGAGTACATCCACAATTTTCGCAAGATGGAAAACACCCACAAATCCTACTTCATCCTCGGCGAGGAAGATTTTTCGGGTCAGAGATATCTCTATTATGTCAATCTCATTCTCCAATTTCTCCACAACTGGTATCAGTTCTAGTGTATCTCTAATATCTTTTTTTCTAAAGCATGCTGACACTAATTGCGCAATTCTCTCAGTTGCTTTTAGGTATGCATCAATCGTCTTCGTCGTCATCTTTGCCATTTCCAGTAGTCCGCTCTTGATTTCCTTTGTTAGAACATATGATCTGAGTGTCATCAGCTTGGCAACGTCCTCAGCAAAGTCTGATATCCCATCCTGTGGTTTTAAGAACTCCAATATGTCTTGTCGATTAACAGGCAACAGCACCGAATATGGCAGTCTTTTTCTAACCGTCTGTTTGATCTGGTCGGCTTCATGCTCTAGGGCAGAGATTTCCTCACTGAGCTCCTGTACTCTCTTCACATCGCCATCGCAATATGCTTGAACGATCTCCTCTAGTTTGTATGCTGCTTCGCATGCCTTCTCCGCATGCGAGTAAAGCGGTTTGAAGGGCGATTTTGCAAAAATGCCTGCAATCGAACGAATATATCTCATATGTCTCTCCACTCTCCTATGTAACTATCTATAATCCAAACGATTAATCGTTAACATCTTTCTGATATTTAAATCAATTGAACATCTCATATCATCATCAACCCCAGATAGGTCGTAGCTGCAATGGCCATTACAATTGGAACGGTTAAAATCCAAGAGAAAACTATTCTCCTTATAACACTTAGGTCCACCGCCTCTAACCCTCCAGCGAGTCCGACCCCCACTACGCCTCCAACCATGGTGTGCGTGGTTGATACGGGCATTCCCAATGCGGAGCAGACCAATACGGTGGCAGCAGCTCCAAATTGCGCTGCAAAGGCGCTGGCAGGAGTTAACTCTGTGATCCTTTTGCCTATGGTCTCGACTATTCTGTATCCCCAAGTAAACATGCCCAATACGATACCAAAACCTCCAAAAGCCAAGACCCAAATGGGTAGCTCTGTCCCCATCGCTCCCAAGGCTGCAGATAACGGACCTATTGCATTGGCTACATCATTGGAGCCGAGTGCAAATATCACCCAACATGAGGCGACAACCTCAAGGAATCTAAGGTGTCTATCAGCCCTAAGTGGTTCATTCATCCGTTCAAGTAAACGCCGAATCATCACGAATAACAGAAATGCTACTGTTCCCCCTGCAACGGGAGAGATGATCCAACTAGCCACAACTTTGAGTAGAACGATCCAAGCGATATCACCCGCCTCAATTGTGCCTTGGCCGACGGCAACAAGTCCGAAGCCGAGCATTGCGCCGACTATGGAATGGGATGTGGACACTGGAAGATGAAGATATGTGGCAAAGGTAATCCACATACCAGCAGCCAAAGTAGCAGCAAATGCTCCTAGCATGACGGAATGTGCATCGATCAATGAGATCGGAACGATGCCCTTTGCCACCGTTTCCGTTACCCGAGACCCAAATAACACAGCACCTGAAAAACTCACCACTCCACCAAGCACCATGGCTTGTTTGAGGCGTAATATACCAGCCCCTACCGTAGTTCCCATCGCATTTGCCAGATCATTTGCCCCTATGTTCCATGCCATGTATAGTCCGGCGGCGAGTATTGCGATGATGAAAGGGTCGAATATCACTTGTTCACCTACTTAATAATGGGAAGATATTTAATATGCATGATATCAGTTTTATTTTCGGTCTGGAAAATATTGAGTTTAATTTCATTTTCTATGCACTCTTTCTCAAAATATACCTGAGACGCTTATATATAATTTATCCCAATAACTATATATCATTACAATAATCTATATATGGGCTGAGTAAAATGAAAGAGGAGAAACGAAAAGTCCAGATGACTGGTGGATCAACGCTAATAATATCTCTACCCATAAGTTGGACAAGAGAGGCAGGCATAAACCAGGGAGATGAAGTGACTCTACGCTGGCAAGAGGATAAATCAATCCTAATCACAACAAAGCCAAAGAAGAAGCTAGGAATGTCCAGAGCAATTATAAAACTCTTTCCAGACGAAAAGCCGGAAGACATACTCAGATTATTAATAGCACACTATCTAGTCGGATATGACATAATCAAACTAGTCTCCCAGAAGGGGTTTAACACACAGGATAGAAAATGGATTAAGGATACGGTTAGGCAAATGCTGATAGGACTCGAAGTGGTCGAGGAGTCAGGTGACGAGCTGATTCTTCAGAGTCTTCTAAGCTATGAAGAGTTGCCTCTCGAAAAAGCAATTCAGAGGATGTCCAGGATAATCAAATCTGTTCAAAAGGATTCTATAAAGGCTTTGCAAGGAGATGTAGCGCTTGCCAGAGATGTCATACAGCGAGATAATGAGATAGATAGGTTCTATTTATTGATCGTGAGACAACTCAAAGCAGCGCTCAGAGATTCGGAGCTGGCCAATAAGATAGGCGTTAAGCGTCAAAGGGATTGTATGGGATACAGACTCATTATAAAGAGCATGGAAAGGATAGCAGATCATGCCGCCAAAATTGCGGAGGATACGATACAAATAGAAAGTCTTGATTCAAAGTTATATGAAGAAATATGTGAGGTAAGTGAACTTTCTCAGAAGGTCTTTGATCTTTCGTTGGAAAGTCTCTCAACGAGAGATATAAAAGCTGCGAACAGAGCAATAGCCAAAGCCCAAGAATCCTCGAATCTAGCGACTATGATAAATAATAGAATTTTTAAAACTTCAATCAGTATGAAAGAGCAAATATACCTGATATCTATTCTAGAAAGCCTAAGAAGAATAGCAGAGTATGGGGCGGACATAGCAGAGGTAGTGATTAACATGGGCGTCAAAGAACCAGAGGTTTGAAATAAAACCAAAGGTGAATGTGATGTTTGATTTAGTCATCAAAAATGCCAGATTGGCGTTAGCTAGAGATATCCTAGAGGCAGATATAGCAATAGAAAATGGCAAGATCGTAAAAATTACGAAAGATGTTACGGCGGAGCGCGTTATCGACGCGCATGGCTTACTTGTGCTTCCCGGCATGGTGGATGTTCATGTACATTTTCGAGATCCTGGGTTGACGCATAAAGAGGATTGGTATAGTGGCTCATCTGCAGCAGTAGCAGGTGGAGTGACCTGCGTGGTAGACCATCCGAACACGATTCCACCCACTACTTCTGTAGAGTCGTTCAAAGTCAAACTTAGAGAGGCAGAGAAGAAATCAATAGTAGATTTCGGTATAAATGCGGGCGTCGTTCAAGCGGCGGAATTGAAGGAATTATGGGCTTCTGGTGTAACTGCATTCGGTGAGATATTCATGGCGGAATCTATGGGCATGCTGAGCGTTGATGATGATATGCTGTTGAAATCCCTTCAGGTTATCGCTGGCTTGGGAGGTATTGCATGCATTCACGCAGAAGACGAGCAAATCCTAAGAGAAAGCGTCGAGAAGTTGGAGAATAAGACCGATCCCAGCGCTCATTCATTATCCAGGCCAAATGGTTGCGAAGTTGCTGCTATTGCAAAAGCGATAAGATTGGCTCACGATGCAGGTGTAAAGCTTCACATCTGTCATCTTAGCACAAAAGATGGCTTGGGCTTAATTGGTGCAGAGGTCACATCTGAGGTCACGCCCCATCACCTATTTCTATCGCAAAATGACTGGGATCGACTTGGCACCTTTGGCAAGACGAACCCTCCGTTGAGAAGTGAATTAGATCGTGATAATCTTTGGGCAGGTTTATATAAAATTGGCATTATCGCCTCTGATCACGCCCCCCATACCATAGAAGAAAAAAAGCAAGATATTTGGAGCGCCCCTGCAGGCGTACCAGGCGTCGAGACTTCATTACCGTTGATGTTATCTGCTGTGAAGAAGGGTATCATATCGCTTCAACGTGTAATAGAGCTCATGTCTACCAATCCAGCTAGGATATTCTGCTTAAGGGAAAAAGGCGAGATCGTTGTCGGAAAAGATGCCGATCTCGTTTTTATCGATCTAAATGACGTTAAGCCCATAAAGGAAAGGAACCTACACAGCAAGGCTGGTTGGACTCCTTTTGAAGGAATGGACGCAGTATTTCCTAAAATGACATTTGTGCGTGGAGAGATAATGTACGATGGCGGGATAGTTGGCGAGAAGGGTCATGGACATTTCGTTCCTGGCAGAGGTGCCGACAAAACTATTGCCGACAAAAATATATATGTATGATTGCAAATGTTTTATGCCCTCAAGTGGACCAGTTTTATGGTTCTTTTGGAACCGTGATCGCTGGTAAAAATGGGGGCAACCTCCGCGTTGTATAGGTCCTTGCGGGAGTTATTGCTTCGTGCTATCTATGACCGTAAGACAACCCCAATGCGGTACAGCTCCCCTGGCACGAGGGTAACTGAGAGTGACTGCGGAATTTTCCAGAGGATGATCTCTCGGAGTTAGTGCGTCAGGGGACATCCTTTTAAGCGTTAACTTTTATTTTTGCTCTTATTTGGTGTTTAATATGGAAGACATTGATAGACTGCGAAAAATCGAGCAGATAATCTGTGAGATCAAGGATTTATCTAGGTCGGGGGCGGTCATCATTGTTGAAGGAAAAAAGGATCGAGATGCCTTGAACGAACTGGGAATTTCAGATCAAATTTCGCTTGCTTCTTCTCAGCCATTGTTGAATTTTGCTGAGAACATCTCAAGAAAAACAAATCAGGTGATCATCTTAACTGATTGGGACTCACAGGGGAAAAAAATGGCAAAAAAGATCTCAGCATATTTACAAGCATCTGGCGCGAAGCCCAACAATTTGATAAGAAAGAAGATCAAAAGACTTGTACGAAAGGAGATCAAGGACGTAGAAGGTTTGAGTGGTTATGTTAATAACCTCAGAAGAGAAGTTTATACCAAGCATTGACCATAACTTTATTAAACCATAACATATAACTGGTATTGTTATTTGGGGAGAATATCACTCTCATAGATAAAATAGCTAAATATGTAATCTTAACTTCATTCATGATTAATTCACTAGTAATCTGAAGGGTTGTAGGGCGCAAAAGGTCAGGGGTAACTTAGTGGTTAAAATTCCCCTTGATTACAATAGCTATTTTTCCTCAGGGGGGAGTTTAAATGCAAAATTCTGATACAACAAAATATATAATCCGTGTTCGTATAAACGCCGAAGGCGTTGTGGAGAAACCAGATGTAGTGGGGGCCGTATTTGGGCAAACAGAAGGATTGCTCGGTGAGGACCTGGACCTAAGGAATCTTCAGAAGACGGGAAGGATAGGTAGAATAGAGGTCAACATAGATTCTAAGGCAGGTAAATCAAGTGGAAACATTTTGATTCCATCCTCTTTAGACAAAGTTGAAACAGCGATATTGGCGGCAGCCATAGAAACTATAGATAGAGTGGGACCTTGTGTTGCCGAGCTTAGTGTGGAAAAAGTTGAAGATGTTAGGGCTACTAAAAGAAAACAGATCATAAATAGGGCAAAACATGTTCTTTCTGATAAATTTGATCTCGGTATTCCTGGAGGGCAAGAGATAACAGAATCTGTGAGGCAGGCGGTGCGCATAGAAAAGATCACATCCTATGGTGAAGAGAGCTTGCCAGCAGGTCCCAACATACTTAATTCAGATGCAATACTCATCGTAGAAGGAAGAGCAGACGTCATGAATTTGCTTCGCTATGGTATCAAGAATTCGGTTGCTGTTGAAGGAACCAATGTTCCTTTGACCATAGGGGAGTTGAGCAAAAAGAAAACTGTAACAGTCTTCTTGGACGGTGATAGGGGTGGAGACCTTATATTAAAGGAACTGCTTCAGACTGCAGACATCGATTATGTTGCAAGGGCTCCAGATGGTAAAGGCGTAGAGGAGTTAACTCAAAAGGAGATTGTCAAAGCATTAAGAAACAAGGTGCCAGTGGAACAAGCTATAGATAGCGGATCTAATCGTAGAACGAAGAGTTCTAAAAGAAAAATCTTGAGATGGAACCCTGCTAAAAAAGAAAACGAACTCAAGGCATATGCTGATGAACTCAATGGAACTTTAAGTGCGAAATTACTCGACTCTGGTAAAAAAGTAATAAAAGAAGTTGCTGTCAGAGATCTTGCAAATGTACTTAAAGAGAGTGAAAAGGTTACTGGTGTGGTCTTTGACGGAGTTATTACACAAAGGATACTCGACATAGCTGCAGAAAAGAATCTCGACTATTTAGTTGGTGTCAAGCTAGGTAATATCGTCAAGAAACCTCTATCTGTGAAAGTTTTGACAACTAGCGATCTATGATCTTTCTCATTATGAGTGCACTCTCTCCGTCGTAATAGTACCTGTGGACAATATCAACCATATTGAAGCCTAGCTTTTGGTACAATTCCTGTGCGATTAGATTACTTTTTCTTACTTCTAGTCTCACAATTATAACTCCGTTTTTTCTAAAATTATCTAAGAGTTCTTTTATCAATAATGTGGCAACTCCCATCCTCCTATTTTTTTTATCGACCGCGATAGAAAATATCCTTCCTTCAATCTTAGATATTAGTATTCCTACCGCAAATCCTACAACAACATCATCCATTTCCGCAACTAAAAATCCTTCTGAGTTCATCTCATACAACTTCATATACAAAAATTGGTCATGGTCCCTAAATGCTTCTTCTTCTATGGCGATTACTTGCTTAAAGTCCCTTGGCATAAATTTTCTTATCAAAAACATGTTCAATCACATTTTTTTGCGGGAGATCCCCTCCTTTTTATCCTATCCACATCAAATATGCTCATTGAAAAAGATATCATGCATATGTCCCTTTCTCTTATTATAAAACTCCTGTTTTACATAAACGAAGTTTATCTTAGGCTGATATAACTCTGCATCAATATAGGTATTCTCTGTATTACGAATGATTTTAAGTAATTTCATTGATTTTCTTTATTGTATTGAAATCACTTCAAAGCGCATGGTAATAATTATGTTTAGGGGTCATAAAGATTTAGCAGAATATATCACATCTTTCTACAAGGGAAAAGTCATAGAGGTCGGTGTAGGAAAAAATCCTGAGGTGGCACTTCTGCTAAAGGATCGCTTGGATATAATTGTGACCGATACTTCTGATCTTTGTATAGAAGGCGTACATTTCATAAGAGACGACATATTAGATCCAAACATTCACATATATAGGGGTGCGAGCTTGATTTACTCGATTCGACCACCGGTGGAAATTCAGCATGCGATCGCATCAGTCGCAAAGAGAGTAGGAGCAGATTTAATAATCAGGCCATTTGCATCTGAAAAGACAGACCTTAATAATTATTTTGATGAGTCAAAGTTGATAAACTATGGAAGTGCAGTTTTCTATTTGTATAAAAATAAATAGTGATTAGTGATTTTTCTTGTGGTTTTAGAGAAGAAATGTTCCGTTTATCTCGCTTAGTAGTTGTTAGCCAAAATATTACTCGACCGAAACTTCTTAAGAATCAATCCTAAAAATCTTTTACCATAGTCTCAATAGTTAACACTATCATGGGGAAAATATTCTCGGCTTCTTTTTGTGACAAGAAAGAATCAGGATGACTTAATTTATTCCTTAGATTATTCCTAAGATAATCCAAGTGTCCTAACAATTTTTTATCAGCATTTGTTGTCTTTAATTCTTTCAATATATCATTCCAATTAAGGAACCTTGTCAGTGTTTTTCCAGTTTTCTTATTATAGTAAATTCTTAAAACGGATTCTGTGCCTCTTAGGGCTATAAATCCAGCAGAAGTAGGTAACTCAAATAAAATGCACTTACAACATTCATCCAAATCAGATTTCGCTTCAGGAACAAGTTCACCCCATATGTCTTTACTAAAGAATTTCTCAGCACCTTGTATTAGCAATTCTGGGTTTAATAAATACAGATTGTTAAGGAGAAAGACATTGAGATTCTCTGAGTTATTTAAGACTCTATCTTTCCACTTTATAACTCGAGTTTTTAAAAGTTCTTTATCATCACTATCTAGATTATCATCTGGACCATATTTGGATTCTAACTTTTCAATAAAATCTTGAATCTCTTCTGAGGTTTTGGTACAAAGTTTTAATTCATCAATTGTATTTTTCCCTTTTTGAAAACTATCTAATAAACCATGTTGATCTCATTTATCTCCTCTTAACCAAGTTCGATATGCTCCTTCACTATAATCCCCCCAATATCTAAATCTTTGACCCAATAAAATCAGCTGATCTAATTTTATATTTTCCATATATGATGGAATATGTTTTAACTTATAAAAATACTCCTAAATAAGAAGTTTCGGTCTGCGTCATAATTCCACCCCTCACTTCGTAGAGGTCGATTCGGCTAACAGGAATTTAACTTTTCGGAAAGATCGATTCGCTATTTTGCCAAACAAAATTAGCTCCCTAAATCGCCCTAAGTGCGACTTCGTTAAATTCCAATGTTAAATTCAATTGAACCTAATACCCCTTAATGTTCTTTTGTATTTTAGAATTCTTCGCCCTATTACCATCAAAACAAGTAACTTGAATGCATTTAAGACATAATGCTTAAGACATCTTGTGCAAAAGGATGTCATCATGATAGGAATGGTCCTTTGCGGTGGTCATGGCAAACGTCTTCGACCTTTTACGTCCGAGATGCCAAAATCCCTTATCGAAATATATGAAGGATACACAATTCTTGATAATCAGCTATTAGGCTTCTTATTTGCCGGAATCGATAATGTGGTATTGTTGACAGGCCATCTGAGCGAAAAAATCATGGATAGGTACGGTTCAGAATACAAAGGGGTGAAAATCGATTACATCGTAGAGGACGAACCTCTTGGAACCCTGAACGCCATAAAAATGGGTCTTGCCTCTGTGGAAGATGACGTGGCGATTATGAACGGTGATGTCGTTGCAGATCTAAATTTGAAAAAGATGATCACTACTTTTCAAAATTCCAACTTCATTGCAACTATGTTCGTCACGAAAATGAGGAGTCCTTACGGAGTAGTAGTTCTTGGTGAGAATAATATCCAGTCTTTCAGGGAGAAGCCCTTTTTGGATCATTACATAAATGGTGGTATATATTGTTTTAAAAAAGGTTGTTCTTCATACTTTGTTGACTTTGAAATTGGCGATATAGAGAAAACTGTATTTCCCATGCTGGCCGATTCAGGCAAACTGGGTTATTATAAAGAAGATGGCATGTTTTGGATATCTCTTGATACGACAAAGGACTTAGAGGAGGTCAAAAAAGAGTATTCCAATAGAACAGACAAGCCATGGGGTTACGAGAAGGTTTTAATCTCTACTGATAAGTATTTGACCAAGGAATTGTTCATCAAAGAAGGTTATAAAACATCATGTCATTATCACGAGCAAAAGGACGAAACCATGTTTATAATGGGCGGCTCAGGTTACATTGAATTTGAGGATAGAAAAGAGCGCTTCGGTCGGAACGATGCTATTCGCATAAAACCAAAGATACCTCACACAATAGTGGCTTCGGAGAACACGATAATTCATGAGGTATCTACTCCAGATTTAGAGGATACTATTAGGTTAAAGGATTTTTACATTAGGTGAAATACATGAAAAGGATATCTATTATAGGAATGGGCTTTGTAGGCTTAGTTAGCGCAGCTTGCTTTGCCAATAAAGGTTTTGAAGTCATAGCATCCACACATGACCCCAAGAAAGTTGAACTGATAAACGAAGGGAAGGCGCCTTTTTATGAGAAGGACCTGAACCCTATTTTGAGGGAGGCTGTGAAAAAAGGTAATCTAAAGACTATTGTAGGGAGAAAAGAAGCAATTCTTAATTCTGATATCACGTTCATTGCTGTTGGAACTCCGAGTAAAGAAGACGGAGGTATTGATCTCGGATTCATCAAATCTTCTGCTAAAGAGATAGGAGAAGCTCTAAAGGATAAAGATCGCCATCTAGTTGTAGTAAAAAGCACCGTAGCTCCAGGTACAACGGAAGAAATTGTCAAACCAATTATAGAAAAATATTCTGGTAAAAAAGTAGGTCCAGACTTTGGGCTATGCATGAGCCCAGAGTTTTTGCGAGAAGGTAATGCAGTCTATGATACATTGAACCCAGACCGAATTGTAATAGGTGAGAGCGATAAATTTGCAGGAGAGACTCTGGAAGAATTCTATAGAGAGTTCTATGGCGAAAAGTGTTCTCCAATCCTAAGGATGGGCCTTGTCGCAGCAGAGATGGTCAAATATACCTCTAATGCACTTCTTTCTACAAAGATTTCCTTCGCAAATGAGATTGGCAACATCTGTAAAGAGTTTGACATAGATGCCTATGAGGTCATGCGTGCCGTCGGCATGGATCACAGATTATCGCCGCACTTCTTACGGGCTGGTGTTGGGTTTGGCGGCAGCTGTTTTCCAAAGGATGTGAAAGCCCTCATCCATAAGGCAAAGGAAATTGGCTATGATCCAAAAATTCTAAAGGCAGTGATGAATGTTAATGAGGAGCAACCGAAAAGAATGATTAAACTTCTCGAAAGAAAGCTACCCTCCTTAGAGGGCAAGAAGGTTGCTGTATTGGGTCTTGCCTTCAAGAATGACACAGATGACATCCGAGAATCTAGAGCGATTCCAATAATAAAAATGTTGATGGATAAGAATGCCATAGTTTCTGCCTACGATCCTTTGGCGAACGAGAACATGCGCCCCATCTTTCCTGATGTAAGGTACTGTCATAGCGCTGAGGAGGCACTCATAAACGCTGATGCGTGTTTAGTAGTGACGGAATGGGATGAGTTCAAAAAATTAAATCATGAATTTGACGTTATGAGAGAAAAAGTAGTCATCGACGGAAGAAAAGTGATCCTTCCTAGAGAGGACATAGATTATGAAGGATTGTGTTGGTGATCAAATAAAAGTAGTTGTTCCAGCCGCAGGTGTGGGCAAAAGACTATATCCTCATACACATACAAAACCAAAATCGATGGTTTCTGTGGCTGGCAAGCCGATCATCGGGCATATTCTTGATAGACTGATCGACTTTCAACCGGAAGAATTAATCATAGTTGTCGGGTACATGAAAGACAAGACAATCTCTTACATCGATGCGAACTATTCCTCTTTTTTTGGCAAAATTTCCTATGTCACTCAAGAGAAACCACTTGGTTTAGGCCACTCCATATATGTCACGAAGGATGTTGTTGGTAACTCTCCGATCATGATCGCTCTGGGTGACATGATCTTTAAGGCTGGCTACAGAGACTTCTTGGAACGTCATGAAAAAAATGGCAAATGCTCAGGCTCAATTGGTGTCAAAATTGTTGACATGCCTCAATACTATGGTGTCGTATACTTGGACGATGAAGGAACGATAACTCAGTTGGAGGAAAAGCCAAAGGACTCGACATCAAATCTTGGCATTGCAGGCATCTACATCATAGATGACACATCATTACTCTTTGAATCTCTGGATAAATTGATAAATAATACTAAAAAAGAGGGAGAATATCAGCTTACCGATGCCCTACAGATAATGGTAGATGCAGGCGCAATGCTAAAAACTTTTCATGTGCATGACTGGTATGATTGTGGTAGGGCAGATACTTTGTTGGAAGTAAATCGACTGCTCCTGGCTGAAGCTCCAAAAGAGAGAATCCCCTCCAATAACTCCATCATAATTCAGCCAGTAGCTGTTGGAGACGGTGTGGAAATTGTCAATTCCGTAATTGGTCCAGATGTGTCTATCGCTGACGATACAGTTGTCAAAAATTCTATCATTTCTGATAGTATTGTAGGCTCTGGTGCAAATATAATGAATATGAATCTCCAGACCAGTATACTTGGGGACAGCGTCAATCTAACAGGCAAACCAAATACGCTCAACATAGGGGACTCTTCAACGATAGAGTTCTAGGCTCTTGTAAATCTTCGTGATTACTACTAAAAATCTTTGGTGTTGACCTCAAGGGCTTTTAATGTGATGATAATATAACAAATTAATATATGGTAGGGACAAAATAGAATAGGCAAGATGCGCAAAATCTCTTCTTAAAATTTTAAATTGTGACCTGATACTGCATTCTTCATAAATGAGTTTTGTCGAGATAACATATTTATTGCAAGGTTTTCGTTATTAGTTGCGCTAAAGAGTAGTATGGTATATTTTTAGTATTATTCAATCTAAAACTAATTGAATTTGGGGTAGAGGGGAAAAGTCGTTTATAGTAAACACGATATAGTTGAGCGATATAATCTAAAATCGAGAGATTCAATACATGCTGCATGAGTAATAGAAAGGAAAAGATATAATAAAAATTAGGGAGTTGACATTGATTTTGATAGGTGAAATAGATTAAGATTCTGAAACTTTGATAATAAGTGGTGAATAAGATGAAAACTGTACTTGTAACTGGTGGAGCAGGATTTATAGGCTCACATCTATGTGAAAAACTGCTGGCTGAAGGTAATAAGGTTCTTTGTCTTGATAATTTGTCTACTGGAAATGAGAACAATATTCAACACCTGCTGAGTGATGCTAGGTTCGATTACCTAAAACAAGATGTAATCAAGCCATTGAAAATTACGGATAAAATCGACAATATTCTTCATCTGGCAAGTCCTGCTAGTCCAGTTGATTATCAACGATTGCCTATAGAGACATTGTTAACTGGCTCATCCGGCACCCATAATGCATTGGATTTAGCCATAGAAAAAGGGGCAGTATTCTTGCTAGCATCAACATCTGAGGTTTATGGCGATCCGGATATTCATCCACAGCGGGAAGATTATTGGGGCAACGTAAACCCAATCGGTACAAGAAGTTGTTATGATGAGGCTAAGAGGTTTGCTGAAGCTTTAACTATGGCTTATCATCGTAAACATAATCTAGATGTGCGAATCGTTCGGATATTTAACACTTATGGACAAAGGATGAAAAGAGACGACGGTAGAGCCATTCCTAACTTCATAACTCAGGCTATGGCAGATGAACCAATTACTGTATACGGTGACGGCTCTCAAACGAGAAGTTTTTGTTACGTCTCTGACATGGTGAACGGCATATATAAAGCGATGATCTCAAACGAGATGAGAGGCGAAGTCGTAAATCTGGGCAATCCAGGTGAGATAACAGTACTTGAATTGGCTGAAAGAATCAAGAGAATCACCAACTCACGTTCTAAGATTGTATTTAAGAAATTGCCCGAGGATGATCCAAAACAGAGGCGTCCAGATGCCTCTAAGGCAAAAGAAATCTTGGGCTGGGAGCCTACGGTAGATCTAGAGGAAGGATTAGTTAGGACAATAATATGGTTTAAAGAAAATCTTAAAGAGATATATAAGGGCGTTTATAATGAGTAGTAACTACTTGTTGGAGATATAAGATGAAGATATTAGTGACTGGTGGTGCTGGCTTTGTTGGAAGCCATGTAGCGGAATATTATGCAAAAAAGGGCGATGAAGTTGTTATATTTGACAATTTGTCGAGATCTATGTTGTTAGGATATGATGCTTTAAATACTGTGTATAACTGGGACTATCTTAAGAAATATGATAATATTGATCGGATTAAAGGAGATATTAGAGATATAGGTGCAATAGAGACAGCTTCAAAAGATACTGATTTAATAATCCATACAGCTGCTCAAACTGCAGTTACAACTTCTGTCAAAGATCCTAGAACCGATTTTGAAATAAATGCTTTGGGAACGTTCAATGTACTTGAGGCTGCACGTAAATCCAAATCAAATACTTCAGTCATCTTCTGTTCTACCAATAAAGTTTATGGGGATAACGTAAATAAAATCCCAGTGAAAGAGCAAGATAAACGATACGTCTTTAAGGACCCAAACTACAAAAAAGGCATTCCAGAGATATTCTCAACAGACCTGTGTGAGCATACACCTTATGGTACTTCAAAATTTTCAGGTGATATTTATGTACAAGATTACTCCCATGTTTATGGCTTGAAAACAGCCATTTTTAGGATGAGTTGCATCTACGGCAAAAGGCAATTTGGCGTTGAAGACCAAGGTTGGGTTGCTTGGTTTGTTATCGCTACGCTTACAAATAATCCAATTACGATTTATGGAGACGGAAAGCAGGTGAGAGATGTTTTGTATATTGAGGATTTAATAAAGGCATACGATTTGTTTATGAAGAGTAACTTGAAGCAAGAGGTTTTCAACATAGGTGGCGGATCAGAAAATACTCTCTCACTTTTGGAGCTTTTGGATCTATTGGAAGAATTAACTGGTATGGGTGCGAAAATAAGTTATGCTAATTGGAGACCTTCTGATCAAAAGGTTTACATTTCAGATATAGGTAAGATTCAAGAGAAGCTGAAGTGGAAACCTGAAGTAAATCCAAGAGATGGTGTTAATAGGCTTGTGGATTGGGTAAAAGAAAATAACAGTTTGTTTAGTATGGGACGATGAAGGTTTTGTTTCTTGTATAGTGCCTGCAAATAAAAAACAAGAGGGAGAAGTCAAAAATTGATTAAGAAGGTAATTCCAGTTTTGGAAAGTCACGGGGAAACAAAAGAAAATGAGACAATATTGGTGAATGATTGCATAACAGGCTTATCTGTTTATAGGTTAACATGACACAGTTAGCAAGAAAAGTCCTGAAAAACACGGCTTTTAACAGTTCAAGCATTATCATAAGCGGCATTGGTGGATTAGTTTTCACGGTTATTTTAGCCAGATTGCTGCATCCAGAGTTGTTTGGCATTTATCATTTGGCTTTATCGGTTGCGCTTGTAATGCTGACATTTACTGATCTTGGCATAAACAGAACAATGACCAGATATGTTTCCTATGCATTGGGGAAAAATGACAAGACGTCAGCGAGGAGTTTCTTCAGGTATTTGCTAAAAATAAAATTTTTATTTGCGCTTTTGACGTCTCTAGCTCTTGTTATCTTGGCTAAACCTTTGGCTATTTACATTTTTCACAAACCGGAACTTGTTTTACCACTGGAGATTGTGGGCATACTCATATTCTTCTTCTCTTTTATGGATTTTCTGGACGGAACCTTTGTAGCACTTCAAAAATTCAAATACTCTGCGGCGAGGAGTGTAATTTATGAGATATCCAGATTAGCCATTATTCCTTTATTCATCATACTTGGTTATTCCGTTTATGGCGCTTTAGTTGGACTTACTTTATCAGTTATCATTGTTGTGGCGGTTCTATTATTTTTCTTAGCTAAGAGATATTCTTATCTATTAAAAGGAAAGACGATAAACATAGAGCAGAGAAGGGTTTTAAGATTTTTAGGATATCTGACATTTTCAACATTGGTTGCGGGTTTGTTCTTTCTTCATGTTGATTCCATAATGCTTGGCATTCTTATGGATGCGGAGGACGTTGGTTTTTATAAAGCAGCATTTAGCATAGTCACTGCATTCATAGGTTTGGTATCCGCGACATCAGTACTCTTTCCTGTTTTTACACAATTGGAAGGAGATGAATTGAGAAATGCTTTTGGGAAAGTTTTTAGATATTTATCAATATTCGCTTTTCCATGTGCTTTCGGGTTAGCTTTTATAGCGAATCCTCTTATACAGTTTATATATGGTTCAGAATATTTTCCAGCAGTGTTACCCTTTTACGCTTTATGCATGTTAATTCTTATTGTACCGATGGATTTTTTTCGCATTTTGTTTGAATCACAAGAAAAACCAGAATATCCTGCGAAAATTACTGTTATGGCTTCTGGATTAAATATTGTGCTTAATTATTTCTTTATTTTAAGTTTTGGAGTGATGGGTGCAGCGATTGCAACCTTAACTGCAAGATATTTTGGATCTTTTACCCTAGCAATCTTATCAAAGAGGATTTTAGGAATATTTCCAAGATTTGATTCGATTTATAAACCTTTGGTTTCTTCCTTTGTGATGCTTGCATTCCTTTATTTAATAGCAAGTCCTGAAACCATTTTAGATGGCATAATAGGAATTATCATTTCCGCAGTTATTTATTTTTCAGTTATGTTTTTGATAAAAGGGATAGATAAAGAAGATATAAAATATTTGAGCGCAGTTTTTGGACAGCAGGAAAGATTAAAAAAGATATATGACACTGTGAACGGCAAGTTACAAAGGGGCGGGAAGTGACAGTAAAACGCATTGATAACTGATATGCCAATAAAAGATGGAGTATATTTGGCAAAGAAAAGTTCCTAAAAGTTCCTTTTAGATAAATGATCCTTTTTCTATAAACTCGTAGAATATTTTCTACGACTAACTTCTAGCTATTACGGTATTTTAACATTATTAAAGAAGTAAAATTGATGCCAGGAAATTTTTGTTGATTTATGTTATAGGGAGTTAAAAAGCTGAAATCGATTAAAGCGTTTAATTTAAGTGAAGATAAGGTACATTCATTCCATCCATAATAAAATAAAAGAGATTTAGGTTAGGGAGAAAAATGAGAATACTTGTAACTGGTGGTGCAGGCTTCATAGGAAGCCACTTGGTAGACAGACTCATTGAAATGGATAACAATGTATTTGTGGTGGATAGTTTAGAGGAGCAAGTTCATGCAAAGAAACCAGATTATCTAAATCCCAATGCAGAGTATTTATTTGGAGACATAAGGGATGAAAGTGTTTTGAACAAAGCCATCGAAGGGGCGGAAGTAATCTTTCATGAAGCAGCTATGGTCGGCGTTGGGCAGAGTATGTATCAGGTCGAGAAATACGTGGAGGTCAATACGATGGCAACTGCGAAGCTTTTAGACCGTTTAGTAAATGGTGAGAACGAAGTGAAGAAGTTGATAGTTGCATCTTCGATGAGTATATATGGTGAAGGAGCCTATAAGTGCGAAGATTGTGGCATAGTTTATCCAAAATTGAGGTCAGAGGAGCAACTGAAGAGTAGAAAATGGGAAATGCAATGTCCAAATTGCGGAAAAATTGTTAAGGCAGTATCCACAGGCGAGGATAAGCCATTACATCCCACTTCGATCTACGCAATAACCAAAAGAGATCAGGAGGAGATGTGCTTGAATATTGGAAGGGCTTATGGCATTCCTACTGTTGCATTAAGATATTTTAATGTCTACGGACCGAGACAATCACTTAACAATCCTTACACTGGTGTTTGTGCGATTTTTTCCTCTAGGATAAAGAACAACAATTCCCCATTAATTTTTGAAGACGGAATGCAATCGAGGGATTTCGTGAGTGTTCATGATATTGCCGAAGCGAATATTTTAGCGATGAAAAACTCAAATGCGGATTATGAGGTTTTCAATGTTGGAACTGGTAAATCAACAAATATTTTGGAGATCGCTCATACGCTTATAAAACTCTATGGAAAAAAATTGAATCCTCACATTATAAATAAATACAGAGCAGGAGACATAAGACATTGTTTCTCTAACATCTCTAAAATAAGAAATAAATTGGGGTATGCCCCAAAAGTTGACTTTGAAATAGGAATGAAAGAGCTTGTAAGTTGGGGAGAACAAGAAAAAGCGGTTGATAAGTTTGAAAAAGCTCATGAAGAGCTAAAGGCAAAGGGTTTAGTGGAAAAATAAGGCATATGAAAGTTTCAGTCAAATTCTTCGACACGCAAAAATGTATCAATTACATATGTCTTTAGCAGTCTAAACAAGAAATTCAAGCCATTAGATTTGTGAGATAGGCAGGTTTGTCATAGCTATACCCTTGTCTCAATTTTTTTTTGGTTTCAAAGACAACAATCTATTTTCAAAAGTTCGAAAGCTAACAATCCATTGGGTAGTAATTAGATCTTATCCACAACTCCTTTATATAATCTCAACTCTTGAAAGACATTAAATTGGAAGCACATCACATCATTTAACCTTTTTTGAATATACTCTTTCTGGGACGTTTTGTGCAAGGTGGAACACTCGTCTTGGATATACGTTTCGAATAATATATCTACATCTCTATAGAATTCTCCGCATATCTAACCTTTAAGAGAAAGCATAAAATTATTCGGGTTGCTTCAAGAGGACTTTTATCACTTAAGGTCGATAGTATATTCTGGGTTATACGTAGCGTATTATCTTATGAAATTCAGAAAAGTATATTATAACGTGCAATAATAAGCTTTAACTGGTGAAAATTCACGTGGATAATATAAATAACCACGAACTATCTTTGGTTATTCCCTGTTACAACGAGGAGGCAAATATAGAAACAGAAGCTATACAATTAGTTAATGAACTTACAAATTCGAATATAAGTTTTGAGCTTACTTTAGTTGACAACGGATCTTACGATAACACAGCTCAAATTTTGAATGATTTGAAAAAACGATATTCTCAAATTCATATTGTCACCGTCAAGAAAAATGAGGGTTATGGTTGGGGAATAATCAACGGCTTAAAAAATTGCACTGGTAGTTATGTAGGTTTTTTATGTGCAGATGGTCAGATATCTCCAAAAGACGTCATTACTGTTTTTAGAAAATTAAAATCAGAAAATCTAGACTTATGTAAAGTTAAAAGGATAAAGCGGTATGACGGGTTATATAGATTATTCTTATCCAAGTCCTATAATTTTCTGTTTCATTTTTTATTTCCAGTATCTACGAATGATGTAAATGGGACTCCTAAGATTATGAAATATAACTGCTATAAAAAATTAGACATTTCTTCGAAGGATTGGTTTATTGATACCGAGATTATGGTTAAAGCAAAAATTTTTGGTTTTAAAATAGGAGAAGTTCCCGTCGAATTTAAAAAAAGGGAAAAGGGAAAATCAAATATAAAATTTACAATTTTTTTTGAATTTATAAGAAATTTAGTTAAGTATAAGTTAAGAGGTTTATAAAAAATGACTGAAAGGGATAAAAAAATTAAAGTAGCAATATTATGTGGGGGAAGAGGCACTCGATTAAAAGAAGAAACAGAATATAGACCAAAACCTTTGGTTGAAATAGGTGGAAAGCCTATTCTTTGGCATATTATGAAGATATATGCCCATTACGGATTTAAGGATTTCATATTGTGTTTAGGGTATAAAGGGGAATTGATAAAAGAATACTTCATTAACTATGAGACTATGAATTGCGATTTCACCCTAGAATTAGGAAGTGGCAATGCTAAAATCCATAATTCACATCAAGAGCGAGGATGGTCAGTCACTCTTGCCGATACAGGCGAAATTGCGATGACAGGTGCCCGAATAAAAAGAATTGAGAAGTATATAGATAGTGATATATTTATGTTAACTTATGGAGATGGTTTAGCCACTATTGATATACCAAAACTCCTTGATTTTCATAAATCTCATGGTAAGATAGGTACTGTTACTGGAGTACGTCCCCCTTCAAGATTTGGAGAGTTGATAATAACAGAGAATAAAGTGACTGAATTCAGTGAAAAACCCCAAATTAAAGAGGGTTTTATCAACGGCGGTTTTTTTGTGTTTGATAAAAGGCTTTTTAGTTTCCTTAAAGATGATGATAATTGTAGACTAGAAAAAGAGCCTTTAGAAAATTTAGCCTTAGAGGGAGAATTGATGGTTTATTGCCATGAAGGTTTTTGGCAGTGTATGGATACTTATAGAGATCTTCTGTTGCTGAATAAGTTCTGTATGAATCAAAAGCCTCCATGGAAAGTTTGGAAATAGGTTCTCGGAGGATTAGTAATGCCACAAAATTACTGGAAAAATAAGAATGTTTTTATAACAGGCTGTACTGGATTGCTGGGCTCATGGCTTACGAAAACGTTAGTAGAAAACGGGGCTAATGTAACAGGACTTATTAGAGATTTGGTTCCGAAATCAAATTTAAATTGGTCGGGTTTTGTAGAAAAAATAAATGTTGTTAGGGGGGATGTTGAAGATTATTTCCTCTTAGAGCGGTCGATAAATGAGTATGAAATAGATACTGTTTTTCACTTAGCATCTCAGACAATTGTTGGGATAGCAAATAGAAATCCTATATCAACTTTTGAAACTAATATTAGGGGAACTTGGAATCTGTTGGAGGCATGCCGAAGGAATTCAACTTTAAGGAGAATAATAGTGGCATCTAGCGATAAAGCCTATGGTGAACACAAGCATCTGCCCTATTGTGAGGATGCTCCCCTAAAAGGCTCTCATCCGTATGATGTTTCAAAAAGCTGTGCTGACTTACTAGTTCAAACATACTTTCATACTTACAATTTACCGGTCTGTGTAACAAGGTGTGGGAATTTTTATGGTGGCGGAGATTTAAATTTTAATAGAATAGTTCCTGGGACAATTCGTTCTGTTATATATAACGAAAGACCGATCATTCGAAGTGATGGGACTTTTATTCGAGATTATTTTTATATCTTAGATGCAGTAGAAGCTTGTTTACTTTTAGCAAAAAAAATGGACGAATTAGGTATCTATGGTGAAGCCTTTAATTTTAGCAATGAAATTCAAATTAATGCTCTGGATTTGGTGAATAAAATTTTAAAATTGATGAATAGGAGAGACTTGGAGCCGATAATACTAAACGAAGTCAAAGGTGAAATAAAGCATCAATATCTTTCTGCAAAGAAAGCAAAGGAAATTTTGAAATGGAAACCAAGATATGCGCTTGAAGACGGTCTAAAAGAGACTATTATGTGGTATCAAGGCTTTTTTAAGGAGCAAAACAAATTCAAATGATTGAAAAATTGGAGAGAGAAAGGGTATTAATTAGTGGAATTTCGGGGTTCATCGGCTCTCATTTAGCTCGAAGGCTGGTAAAAGAAGAATCTGAGGTATATGGACTTGTTAGAAATAGTTCCAATCTTTGGAGGATCAGCGATATAAAAAACCAAATTAGTATTTATTATGCTGACTTGAAGGATTTTGAATCTGTTAAAAATATTATTCAAGATGTACAACCACTTAAGATATTCCATCTAGCAGCATATGTTGACGTAAGTAGATCTTTCGAAGTAGTTGATAAGATGGTAGAAAATAATATAAAAGGATCCCTAAATCTTTTAAGAGCCTTAGAAGGAATCGACTACGATTGTTTTATAAATACAGGGACATGTGAAGAATATGGTGATAATAATGTTCCCTTTCGTGAAGATCAGATTCCTAATCCTGTCTCTCCTTATTCAGCGTCCAAAGTCAGTACCACTATGTTCTGTCAGATGCTGTATAAAACCATGGGGTTACCGATTATTACCTTGAGACCTTTTTTAACCTATGGTCCTGGGCAGGAAAGCAATATGCTTATTCCTTCAGTAATAAAAAGTGTGATTAAAAGCGAACCATTTGAAATGACAGCAGGCGAGCAAACCAGAGAGTTTAATTATGTGGACGACATTGTTGAAGGTTTTATCAAAGCATCTGTTACTAAAAGGGCAATTGGGGAAATAATAAATATCGGAAATGGTTTGGAATATAAAATAAAATATGTAGTGCAAAAAATTTTGGATTTGATGAATAGCACCGTAAATCCAAAGATTGGAGTTTTAAACTATCGACCTGGAGAAACGTGGCATTTTTATTGTGATAATACAAAAGCGATGGAACTTTTAGGATGGAAACCAAAAGTGAATCTGGAAGACGGCTTAAAAATGACTATAGATTGGTTTAAGAAACATTATCATCAAGGGGATCAGAGATGTTAGACCCAGACGAATCATTAAAGGAGGAAATCTTTGAAAAAGTAAAGAAATATTATGAAATTGTACATGAAGATAGGAAATTTGTCCCTGGAAAGTCAAGGATCCATTATGCAGGCAGGGTATACAATGAAGAAGAAATGATTAATATGATTGATTCAATACTGGATTTTTGGATCACACTCGGTACCTATGGTGATAAGTTAGAAAAAGGATTATCTGATTATCTCGGCGTAAAAGAATCAGTTTTAGTAAATTCCGGTTCATCAGCAAATTTGATTTCTATCAGCGCTTTAATGTCAAATCAAATCGAAGACCGTATTTTGCTTGGAGATGAGATAATTACGCCCGCTTTAACTTTTCCTACGACTTTTGCTCCAATAATACAAAATGGTTTGATTCCGGTGGTTGTGGATTGTGAGTTGGGAACATATAACATAGATATAAAAAAATTAGAAAAAGCTATTTCACCAAGGACAAAGGCAATGATAATTCCCCATACCCTTGGAAATCCGTGTGATATGGACGAGATAATAGAAATATGCTCCAGATATAATCTATTTCTAATAGAAGATGCTTGTGATGCTTTTGGAGCAAAATATGATGGAAAGTTTGTTGGCACATTTGGTGATTTTAGCACATTAAGCTGTTATCCTGCACATCACATCAGTATGGGTGAAGGTGGTGCTGTTTTCACAAATGATGGAGAACTTGCTAGGATTGCACGTTCTATAAGAGATTGGGGCAGAGATTGCTATTGTAGGGGTGATGTATCACCTAACGGGGCTTGTGGTAAAAGGTTTGAATATAAAATAAACTTAGAAAATCAAGTGATAAATTATGACCATCGTTATGTATATTCTAATGTCGGATATAATCTCAAGCCAACAGACATCCAGGCAGCTATGGGTTTGGCCCAACTTAAAAAAGCCAAGTTATTTGTTGAAAAAAGAAGAATAAATTTCAATCGCATATACGAGAGGCTAAAGAAATATGAGGACGTATTCATTTTGCCTCGTTGGGGGAAAAAATCAGAGCCATCTTGGTTTGCTTTTCCAATCACAATCAGGCCAGGTTCAAAATTTGAAAGGAAAGAACTATTGAACTTTCTTGAAAATGCAAACATTGAAACAAGACTTATTTTTGCAGGGAATATACTTAGGCAGCCTGCTTTTAAGGATATTAAGTGTCGAGTTATTGGAGGATTAGATAATTCAGATTTTGTAACTAGTAATTCCTTTTTTGTAGGTGTCTATCCTGGATTAGATGAAGAAAGAATTAACTATATACTCGAAAAAATTGAAGATTTCATTGAGTTAAAACATGTATGAAAATAAAAAAGTATCAGTTGTAATGCCGGCTTATAACGAAGAAGAATATATTCATACTGCTGTCTTTGAATTTAAATCAGTGCAAGAAGTAGACGAAATAATAGTTGTTAATAATAATTCTTCAGACAATACAAAAAAACGCGCTCTTGAAGCAGGTGCTATTGTCTTTGATGAAAAAAGGCAGGGCTACGGATATGCATGCCAAAGAGCGCTAAAAGAGGCCACTGGGTATTACATCATCTTAGTTGAACCTGATGGAACTTTCAGCTCTCATGATGTTAAAAAATTTTTAGCTTATAGTGACGATTTCGATTTTGTTATTGGGACGCGAACCTCTAAGGAAATGATATACGAAGGAGCGAACATGGGTCACTTTTTAAAGTGGGGTAACTGGGGACTTGCGAAAGTGATTGAAGTTCTTTTTAATGGCCCCTCCCTAACAGATGTTGGCTGCACATATCGTTTAATTAAAAGGGATGCATTGGAAAGAATAAAAGATAAATTCTCAGTAGGAGGTTCTCACTTTTCACCTGAAATGATGGCATTAGCCATCAAATCTCGCATTCCTATGATCGAAATCCCAGTAAACTATAAGGAAAGAAAAGGAGAATCTAAAATCACTGGTAAGAAGTGGCCTGCGTTAAAATTGGGATTGATCATGCTAAAAACGATTTTAGGATATAGGATCAGGGATAATTATTAAAGACTCTTATTTTAAAAAAAGTTTCATATACGAACTGAATAAGGATAAATTCAGTAAGTTAAATATTTTTCATTTGTCATTTTGATCCCCTTTTATTTTAAAATACAAGAGAACGCTAAAAATAATCAAAAGCATTGATATTATTAAGTTGGATAAAAATTCAACATTGGTATCTAACAGGAAATGTGCAGAAATAACGTCGTAAATTTGCACATTTGGAACATTCTTCTGTACCCACCCATTCAACTCCTCTAATCCACCTATCATAATACGGAACCTCAAGGTGAGCCAGCCATATATTATGTCCTCGATTAAACACCCTATAAAAATCAAATATGTTATATACAAACTCGTTTTTTGTTTTATTTTTGTTTTATATAATTCATTAAATCCGAGCATAATCAGGAAAGGATTTGTGGGAAAAGACATGAAATGAAGTCCCCAATCTAACCATCCCCATAGAAATATATGAAATATAAATGGAATAATAATGAGAATAACAATGTATGTGTTTGATTTTGTCTTTTTCAATAAATATCTAATGAACCATATTGCGACTAGTATATACATACCAAAAGAAAGAAATCCAGGATAAGAACCATTGTAATACATTACAGGGTCGTAGGAAGGGAATTGATATATAAGTGGATTAAGAGGTATTGCTACCGGTAATAAAGTTACAATGACGTTGCATATACGTATCCAAATTATCTGGTGAATGGGTGTGGCAAAAAAAGTTGCAAAAACTTCTTCTGGGCTATTATATAGGCACAAAGATTTCACTGCAAAGGGATAGTAAATAAAGCTGGAAGTTGATCGGAAATCAGCACCATGAGCAGCAGAAAGCGTTCCATAGGAAAAGTACATCCAGCACAAGTAAGGCGCCACTACCACAATCATTGGCAGGAAAAAGTATGCAAGTTTGGATTCATATAATATGTTCCAAAATTTTCTATTCTCATGTTTATATGTTTTGTAGATCCATGCTAAAATCGCGGTTCCTATGTAGACCGCAGTATAGTTATGAATTAAATATCCAAAACCAGCGAAAAAACCCGCTAATGCATAATCTCTCTTAATGTCGGCTGATTCTCCATTCCTGAAAAACAAGAAATATACCATCAGGAGTATAAAATATGCCGCCAAATTTTTAGGCCATGTATAAATACCATGCTGCACTATATAGGGGCAAATAATCATGAAAGCAGTGGAAATTTTTACTACCTTGTCTGAAAATATCTTTTTACCAATCAAATATGCCGGAATTATTAAAACGCTATTTGCAACAACAGAAACTATCTGTGTAATCCAGTATTGATATAAAGATGTGCCGAATAGCTGATGTTGGTTATAGATCAACAAGTTGAAGAAAGGAGGTCTATCTCGAGGGGGAACCCAGTTCCCTAATTCAAATTGATATGGTATCTTGAATCCATGCATAAACCAATCGCCGCCCATAACTGGATAGTCCCAAATTGTTTGAACGAAAAATCTCAAAACGAGACTTATAATTAGAACCAATGCTAAAAAGATGAAATCTTGGCTAAATTTCAAATGTTTATCTTTTAATTTTTGTTTTGATATATAAAATAAAGAAGCGATAGTTATTAGAACAAATATAAAACGTGCCAAGGTGTCAAGTTTCAGTGCAAACAAAGGTGTTAGTAATACAATTATTAAAAATGAAAACCCGAAACTAATTGCTAACTTCTCTGCGATGTCTAACTTCTTTAAGAATGTTGCAATAGCAAATCCAGGAATGAATGCTATGCTTAATACCAATGATATATATAACCAGTAAATTAAAGTGTCTATCATGACATCAGCAAATAAGGTAATTTTCCATATATAAATATGGTAGATACATAGCAAATTATAAAGAGGGGAAGAATAAGTGGTGGATAAAAAACAAATATAAAAACAAATGTTGAAAAAATACAAATAAACAAAAGTTAGGTTGATTTTGATATGAAGATACTGCTTACAAATACTATTGGTTGGGAAGGTGTAAGTGCTGGAAGTAGGTGGCCTCATAAAACTAATGGTGTTTACAATCCACCCCATTTGAGATATATGCCATATCCACGTTGGCTTTCCATAACCTCTTCACTTTTAAAGAGACATGAATACGAAGTAAAGTTCGTTGATCCTCCAGCAGAATATTTGTCTGAAGAGAGATATTATAAAACCGTTAAGCATTTCAGTCCAGACATTACGGTAATTGAAGTAAGTACCCCTACTTTTGATATATGTATGGATATGGCGAAAAAAATAAAGGATAACATTGGCTCCAAAATTATTTTTGTGGGGGTTCATCCAACAATTTTCTTTAAGGAGTGCTTAAGTAGGGATTATGTAGATTTTATTGTAAGGGGGGAATATGAAATCAGCATTTTAGAAATTATTCAAATGCTGTCTGAAGTAGGTGATTTCAAAAAAATAAAAGGTATTGGCTATAAGGCAAACGGAAAAAATATTTTTACAGAAGAACGCCCACTTCTTGAGAATCTAGATAGTCTCCCATTTCCTGACTGGGAAGGTACAAATTTGTGGCTTTATAATGACAGCTGGTTAGGATATGAAAAACAATATCCAGGTGTGCAATTAGAAGCTTCAAGAGGTTGCATTTTTAAATGCCCCTACTGTCAGTGGGCTAAGGTGCTTTATCGCCATACCTATAGGATGTTTTCCAATGACTATGTGATTAAAATGATGGAATATGTAAAGGATATTTTTCCAGCAGTGAAGCAATTCTATTTTGATGATGATACCTTTAATTTAAGACCAGAAGAATCGATTGTGGACCTTTGTAATAAGATAATTGAAGAAAGTATAGATGTTCCATGGGCAATTATGGCTCACCCTCAACTTACAACAGAAGATATTATAAGAGAGATGAACAAGGCAGGATTGCACGCAGCTAAGTGGGGTTTGGAATCAAATGACCAAAAAGTTTTGAATGGTATTAAAAAAGGTATTAAATTGGACCATTTCGAAAAAACCCTTGAATGGTGTAAAAAGTATGATGTCAAGTCTCATATAACAATAATGTTCGGTCTACCGAATCAGACGTACAAGAGCGCATTAGGGACAATGAAATATGTGACGAAACTCTATAAAAAAAGGTTGATAGATAGTGCACAGTTCTCTATTTGCACGCCATATCCAGGGACTGATCTCCTTGAAATATCCGAGAAAAATAACTGGATTGTAGATAAAGGATTTCAGAATTTTGATAGCACATGTTCTGTACTTTCTTACCCTTATTTCACAAAAGAAGAGATCGAAAAAGCATGTTTGAAGATGATTAAAATGTATCGAAGGGTTACATACATGCGGAAAATAAGGGAAAGTGGGCCAAAGGAACTTTTACAAAGGCTGCGTGAAGTGGTATGAGAAAGGAAAGGAACATAATATCAAGTAAACTACCTATCCTATTAATCGGGTTATTAACTTTATCTTTCTTGTTTTATCTCATACACTGTTCAGCGATCATATCTTTCCCCTATGATTTAGACTATTATGAAGGACATGAGCTAAGAAATGCGGTACTGCTAAATGAAGGAAACTCTATTTATACATCATTAGATGAACCCCCATACGTTCCATCCACATATACGCCCCTCTATTCGATAGTGGCGGCAGCTTTAATAAAAATCTTTGGCGTTGGATTTTTCACAGGCCGGTCCTTAACATTCATCGCATCGCTAATCATAGGAGTGTTAATCTTCGATATGGTCAAAACCAAAACAAATAACACTTTTATTGGACTAATCTCCTCATTTCTTTTCTTCTCGGCAAATTGTGTTTATTATTGGGGTGCATTCTTTAGGGTTGATATGTTGGCGGTTATGTTCAGTTTATTGGGATTTTATATTGTATCCAAACATGAACATGACATCACACCCAAATACTTATGGTTATCTTTGATTCCATTTATTTTAGCAGTTTACACAAAACAGTCACAGGTTTTCGCATTATTGGCTGTTTCGATATGGTTATTTTTTAAAGATAAGAAATTAAGTGTGAAATATTTTGGCTCTTTCGCCCTGATTTGTGGGGTTATATTCCTCTTTGTCAATTACATTACCAACGGTCAATTTTGGTTGCATTTAGTTGAATATCAAAAAGTTCCCTGGAGGATCGGTCTCATTATAGGTTCAAATTACTATTTTTTGTTATATTTTTCTGTATTGGTTGTCATTGGACTTACTTATGTCATAAACTCTTTGATGAGAGAGGACGGACCACCTTCCCTTTTTAGCCTATATTTTTTAATCACAGGATTTATGACTGCAATACTTGTCGGTCACGTGGGTTCAGCTGTTTATTATTATATCGAATTTGTAGCGATTGCATGTATATTGGTAGGATTTTCTTCGGTTGAATTATTTGGATTGAGAGACGAATTATTTAAGTTAGGAAACCAAGAAGAATTGGATCATAAAAAAATACTTTTATGCACCCTTTTAATAGTTCAACTATTGATTTTTGTAAATGTCCCCTATGTTTCCGTTGGGGAAACACTCCGATATCCCTTTTACGGATATACTCCCAGACATGATGATTTGGTCAAGGGGCAAATCGTATCATCGTATATATCAAACTCTCCCGGGATGGTGCTTATAGAAGAGCAGGGTTTTGCTGTTATTAATGACAAGGAAATCTATTTTGATTTTATGCAATTAAATTTGCTTCAGCGCACAGGGACATTCGACAGTTCGCAGATGCAAAAGGACATTGAAAATCAAAAATTTTCGATGATTGTATTAAGCTGTAAATGTTTATCTCCCAATATATTGACTGCAATTCATGAAAATTACGAGATAATTGACGTGGTAGATGTGAAAGTAAGATATGATTATGAGATATATGTGCCCAAGGTAGGCTAATATGAAAAAAGAAAGCGTTAGTGTAGCGATTCCAGTTTATAATGGAGAGAAATATGTTTCGGTCTGTATAGAATCCCTTCTTAATCAAACTATGAAGCCCGATGAAATTATAGTTATAGATGACGGCTCTACCGATGATACCATTGAAATTGCATCACAACATCCAATCAAATTATTAAAGCATGAAAAGAACAAAGGTCTTGCAGAGGCAAGAAATACTTCATTAAAGAATGCCGTTGGAGATATTATCATATTCATTGATTGCGATGCAAAAGCTGAAAATGATTACATTGAAAATATGGTAAAGAATTATACAGAAGATACAATTGCGGGTGTAGGGGGGAAGGCAATAGAAATTCCCCTTGGCGGGTTAGCAAATAATTACAGGTCACTTTTCAACGTGCAGGAGTGGGGAGAAAGGGGAGAGACTGATTTTTTGCGCGGTGTCTGTTTCTCTTTCAGGAAAGCTGTTTTAGAAGAAATAGGGGGTTTTAATCCCTATCACAGAACAAATGGTGAGGATGTGGACATCTGTAGGAGGATTGTTAATAGAGGATACAAACTAATATATGACCCTGCTGTTAAGGTCTTTCATAAGAGAGATGACGATATGAAAAGCTTCTTGAGTCAAACCTACAGGGCACATTATTTCGGCTCCGTGGCAATCTTAAGGAATGCTGATGATGGAGTAGCCGTCGCATATGCGAAAATATTGGGTACTATCGGAATCGAGTTTTTGAAGCGAGTGAAGAAATCTTTAAGGTTGCATTCTTTAAAATTTCTTCTTATCAGCATTGCTTTCTCTTTTAAACAGTTGCAATCTGCTATCCGGATTTTAACGTCGTTCAAAGAGATAAGAAATAAAGATTTACACGGAATTGATGAAAGTTCTTCAACTTTTAGATAAAAATTTTAGTAAAATTTTGATTTATTTTAATAGTAGCAGGAGAAAATGGTGAGATAATATGCCGGGATTGGTGGGTATAGTTAAAAAAGTCAAAAGGCAGGAGAACCTGTTAGACAAAATGATTGGATCAATGTGCCATGAGCCCTGGTATAAAATTGATAAATTCCTTATTGACGATTTTGCAATCGCCCGCATACATTTAGGTATCTTGAATCCTGAACCTCAGCCGATTTATAATGAAGATAAAACTCTGTGTATTTTCATGGATGGTGAAATATTTGATTATGCAGGGTATAAAGAAGAGTTAAAACAAAAAGGGCACAATTTTTGTGTGGATAATGACCCTGAATTCTGCTTGCATCTATATGAAGAACAGGGGGATAAATTCGTCGATAGATTAAATGGATCTTTTGTCATCGTTATAGTGGATGTAAAGAGCCAGAGAGTGGTAGTTGTAAACGACCGATACGGACTGAGACCATTATACTATGCGGAGAAAGATGAAAGACTACTTTTCGGGTCCGAAGTCAAAGCGATTTTAGAGGATAACACGTTCAAAAAAGAGATCAATGACGAAGCTGTTGCAGAATTTTTCACTTTTGGTCAGTTGCTTGGCAATAAAACTTTTTTTAAGGATATTGATATCTTGCCACCTGCATCTATTTTAAAATGGGAAAATGGAAATATATCCATAGAGCCGTACTGGGAGTTCAAATATGATGAAAAAGCCCCAACTTATCCAGAAGAATATTATGTAGAAGAATTAGTGCGACTATTTAAACAAGCAGTTGAACGAAGATTGAAAGGAGACCATCGTTTTGCTGTTTTTCTCAGTGGCGGTGGGGATTCCAGGGCAGTGCTTGCAGCAATAGACGAAAAACATTGTCCGGTTACCGCGATTACCTTTAGTTTTCCGAATATTGATAGTTCTCCAAAAATTGCCAAAAGAATAGCTCAACTAAAAGGGGCTTCTTACAGAGAATTTAAAATAATACGAGACTTTTTCGTTGATTATGCAAGGAAGTTTATTTATATTACCGATGGGATGATAAGTCCCGTTCACGCCAGCCATATTAGTCTACTGGATGGATATAGGGCGGCTGTAGATATTGGAATTAGTGGGTGGGAACCAGAAACCACATTTAAGGGTGAATTTTCAGAAAAAAAAATGTCAAATGTAGAGACAATTTTAGAATTATATGATATATTATATAAAAGATGTAACATTATTTCAAAAGAAATTTTATTGGATTTATTTTCTAACTCGTATTATAAAAAAATTGAAGATTTTGCCTTTGAGAATATTAAGAAAGAAATAAATAAATTGGGTAATAAATATATCGCCAATAAAAACGATTGCTTTTTATTTCTAAACCGTGAACAACGGCTATTCCTGCTAGCGGATTCGATTAGTATCAGGAGTGCAGTAGAGAATAGATTACCCTTTAGAGATTACGACCTTATTGATTTTGCCCTTGGAATTCCACCTGAGTTGAGATACGACTATCACATCTACTTTAAGTTTCTCAAAAGGCTTTCTCCTGAATTATTTAATATCCCAGTATCACCTGCTGGTACTAAAATCAGCGTACCTGTTTTGCTGTACAAACTAATCTCTCTTAAAGGTGCAATACTAAGAAAGATAATAAGAATTATAAGAGAAAAATCTCGTGGTTTTATTAAGATTCCACTTAAAACCGACTATCCAGATTATGGCGAATGGATAAGAGTGAATGAAAGATTAAGACAGTGGGTTGAAGATATTCTATTAGATGAGAGAACACTCAGTAGAGAATACTTTAATAGGGACTTTATAGTTAAAATGATTAGCGACCATATGGACTACAAGAGGGACTATACACAGTTAATATTCCTTCTTTTGACCTTTGAGTTATGGTATAAAATATTCATTGAAGGAGAGGGAATTGCATGAGTGCAATCACAATTTCTGCAGTTGGAGATGTTATGCTGGGGGGTCTATTATCTTCTGATATTGAGAGATATAAGGATGTTTTCTTGGCTGGAGATCTCCGTAAATATATAAATGCTGACATTGTCTTCTGTAATTTAGAAGCACCTCTTTGTAATCTAGAAGGTCCTCCGAAAAGATTCAAGACGTTAATACATGCGAAGGAGGAATCAATAATTTATCTTAAAAATGCTGGTTTTAATGTAGTCTCCCTTGCCAATAATCACACAACAGACTTTGGCTGGAGTTCCCTGAAAAGAACTATGGAACTATTAGATGAAAAAAACATCAACCACGTTGGTGCTGGGAAAGATTTAGATGAAGCTCGAAAGCCTGTTGTTCTCAAATTAAGAGGCCTAAAAATCGCTTTCCTAGCATACTGTTGGGCATTACCCACCATAGAAGAAATGCCAGTAGCTGCGACGAAATATTCTCCTGGTATGGCCCCCTATGATTTGAATCTTATAAGTGAAGATATCAGAAAATTGCGGAATGATGTAGATTATATAATTATATCTCTCCACTGGCAAGACGAATTTACACATTATCCTAAGCCAAAGGTGATAGCAGAAGCTCGTAATGTTATTGATATGGGCGCTGATGTAATTATTGGACATCATCCACATGTACTACAAGGTTATGAAGAATATCATAATGGCGTAATCTTTTATAGCCTATCTAATTTTTTGTTTTCGCCCTGGTTTGTCACTAACGAAGGCAGGTGGATAAATTATGATGGGGAGGGGGAAATTAGACGATGGTATCCCAAATGTAGGGAGGGGGTAATACTTAAATGCAGTTTACCCCAGAGTAAAAAGCATATTAGTTATGAATTAATTCCAACTATTCAGGAAAAAATAGAGCCCATTGTAAAATTAGCTCCAGAAAAAGCTAAAAATAAAATCATGAATAAAATGCAGGAGTGGTCATTAGCATACCGAGATAAGAATTACAATGAAAATTATGAAAAAATGAAGAAAAAAGAAGACAGATTTAAATTCACCAAAGAGGTTAAAAATATGATTGATACTTATGGACTGCACTACACTCTCAAAAGAGGTAGAAATAGATTTTTGATGTCGAAAAGGTGAATAAACAGCAGAAACGGCAAACATAACAAAACTTATTTATATTCCCTCAAAGTATCAAAAATAAAAAATCAAAAGTATAGAGATATCATATATTATATAGATATATTGTGTATCTAAGGTATTGTGTATCTAAGGGGAAATAAAAGTGATACCCATATTCTATCCGCATGTACCAGAAAGCTCAATTGATAAATTAGCTGAGATACTGAGAAGCAGATGGATTGGACAAGGTCCCAAGGTGGACGAGTTTGAGAGAGAATTTTCTAAGAAATTTGGCTTAGAACACGTTGTATCTGTTAATTCAGGCACATCTGCCCTAAGACTTGCTTTGGCATTAATAGGTGTTGGGCCCGGAGATGAGGTCATATCAACGCCTTATACGATGGTGGCCACGAATACAGCCATATTAGAACAATTTGCAAAGCCAGTTTTTGCTGATGTGCAGTATGAAACCGCTAACATAGATCCCAATGATATATCTCGTCATATCACAGAAAAGACCAAGGCCATAATTTGCGTTCACTGGGGAGGTCAACCTTGTGATATGGATGAGATCCGTCAAATAGCTTCTGAATATAATTTACCAGTTATTGAAGACTCAGCACACGCTTTAGGTGCGATGTATAAAGATAAGGCCATAGGAACGATATCTGAATTTACAGTATTTTCATTTCAAGCAATCAAGCATATAACTACTGGCGATGGCGGAATGATTTCCATAAAAAATAAGGATAAGTATGAAGAGGCTCTAAGAAGAAGATGGTTTGGTATAAGCAGAGATTCTCGAAAACCCTCTATATTGGGACACGATCCCACATACGATATAACGGAAGTTGGATATAAGTATCAAATGAATGATATAGCAGCCACAATTGGTATTGAGCAACTTAAATATTTTGATTCCATATTTAAAAGAAGAGAAGACATCGCTGCTAGATACAGAGAAGAGTTAGAAGGTACAAAAGGTATTATATTTTTGGAAAATAAACAAGATAGGATTCACGCCAACTGGATGTTCGCTATACATGTAGCTAAAAGAACAGAATTTGCCAAATGGATGCGATCAAAGAATATAGAGGTTTCTGTTCATAATTGGAGAAATGACAAATATACGGTTTTTGGCGGTTTGAGAAATGATCTGCCTAACCTAGAGCGGATCAATAATGATTTGATATGCATACCCCTTCATCATCAGCTGTCAGATCAGGATGTAGACCATATAATTGAAGCAATAAAAGTTTTTGGGAGAAATAATTAATGAAAAACTTAAATATTCAAAACTGTGGTTTAATTGATTTGCCAAAAATTGGTGATAAAAAAAGGGGCTTTCTATCTTTTTTAGAAACCTTTAAAGACATACCATTTGAAATTAAAAGAATTTACTATGTTTATGGAGTGGAGGATTTATCAGTAGTTAGGGGAGAGCATGCCCATAAAAAGTTGCAACAGATATTTTTTTGTGTTCACGGTAAAGTCACTTTTTTATTAGATGATGGTGGGAGAATTGAGGAAATTGAATTGAGGGAGCCGAATAAAGGGCTTTATATCGGTCCAAAACTATGGCATACGATGAAGAAATTCTCTAAAGATACTGTAATTTTAGCCATTGCTTCTGATTATTATAATGAAGGGGACTATATCCGAGAATACGATAAATTCATAGATTATGTAGGTAAGTAAAGGAGAGCAATAAAATGAAAGGAATACTTCTCGCTGGTGGGCATGGTACCCGTCTAAGACCGCTCACATATATAGGTAACAAGCACATGTTGCCAGTGGCTAATAAACCCATTCTATCTTATGGCTTAGGATATTTGAAAGAAGCGGGTATATCTGAGATAGCAACGGTCCTCGGTCCTATGAAGGAGGGTGTAGAAAAATTTTTGGGAGATGGATCTAAATTCGGGGTGAGCATCACATATATCAATCAACCTGATCCCAAGGGCATAGCACATGCTATAAGTCTTGCAGAGGATTTCATAGGCGGAGATTCTTTTGTAGTTTACTTAGGTGACAACATATTAAAGGGAGGCATAAAAGAATATGTTAAAAAGTTTCAGAATGATAAAGAAATAGACGAAATACTGCTACTTTATCGTGTTAAGGACATCTCTCTTGCAAAGAGATTTGGCATTGCTGAAATAAAGAACAATAAAGTCATAAAAGTTGTTGAAAAGCCAAAAGAGCCCACTAGTGACTTGACTATGTCAGGTGTTTATTTTTTTAGACCAATAATTTTCGATGCCATTAAAGAACTCAAACAGTCTGATAGGGGTGAGTTAGAGATAACAGAAGCGATTCAAAAAATTATTGATTGGGGTTATAAAGTTGTTCCCGAAGTGATTGATGGATGGTGGAAAGATACAGGGCTACCAGAAGATATTTTAGATGCTAATCGTCTTGTTTTAGATGATATAAAAGCGGATGTTAAAGGGGTTATGGAGAATTCTGTCATCAGGGGGCGAGTTATAGTAGGTAAAAATTCCGTGATTAAGAACTCTATGATAAAGGGTCCTTCGATCATAGGTGCTAATTGTACAATTTCAAATGCATATATAGGACCTTATACAAGTGTCGGAAAAAATTGTGCCATAGAAAGCACCGAGGTTGAAGACTCAATAATTATGGAGTATACGAAAATAATAAGTGCAGGTAGGATTGTCGATAGTTTGATAGGGGAGAATGCTGTGATAAAAACAGGAGAAATTCTACCAAAAGGAAAAAGGCTGATAATTGGTGATAGTTCACAGGTAATAATATGATAGAAGGCGTGAGGATTAAAAAATTGAAAGTGATACCGGACGAGAGAGGGAGACTAATGGAGATTTTGAGATGCGATGACGAGGTCTTCCTAAAATTTGGGCAGATATACATAACAACGAACTATCCTGGTGTTGTAAAGGCTTGGCATTACCATAAAATTCAGACAGACAACGTCTGTTGTGTGAAAGGTATGATAAAAGCGGTTTTATATGATGCACGAGAAAATTCTTCCACCTATAAGGAGATAAACGAATTCTTTAGTGGAGACTATAACCCTATCTTAATT
>CAYZWV010000001.1:0-68043 GCA_964482255.1 uncultured Methanocellaceae archaeon | reverse complement strand
CAGACCTGTTGCCATGTTTTGCTATGGGTATTCCTGCTCCAGCAGCCAATAGGGCTGAAGTAGTACTTATGTTAAATGTATTTAATCTATCACCCCCAGTTCCGCAAGTATCCACGAGAATTCCCTTAACATGGGGCTCTATCCTCGAGCAAAATTCTCTCATGACGCGTGCAAAAGCAACTATCTCTTCAACTATCTCGCCTTTTAGCCTTAGACCTGTCAAAAAAGCCGCTATCTGAGCATTGGTAGCATCCCCAGACATTATCTCTTCCATGGTCTTTCTTGCCTCTTTTTCGCTGAGGTCCTCACTTCCAACAACTTTTGAAATGGCCCTTTTAATCATGTTCACATCTCCAAGAAGTTTCTGATTATTTTTCTACCGTCTTCGGTTAAAATCGACTCTGGATGAAATTGAACGCCTTCAATTGGATAATATTTGTGGCGAATACCCATAATCTCATCTTGATCCGTCTTGGCTGAAACTTTTAGGCAATCGGGAATGTTTTCATGAGAGACTATCAAGGAATGATATCTCGTAGCATAGATCGGATTTTTTACATTTTTAAAAACCCCTTTACCATCGTGATAGACCTTAGATGTTTTTCCGTGCATTATCCTCTTGGCGTGTGATATCTTCGCTCCAAATACGTACCCTATAGCTTGATGACCTAGACAGACGCCCAATATTGGGATCATCTCTCCCATTTTTTTGATGATTTGCAGAGATACGCCAGAATTTTCTGGCCTTCCAGGACCAGGGGAGATCATGATCTTGTCTGGATTTATTTTTTCTATTTCTTCAATATCAAAATCATTCCTCATGACTGAGATGCTTGCACCAAGTTCTCCGACATATTGCACTAAATTGTAGACGAAGGAATCATAGTTGTCAATTACAAGGACTTTCTGTTTGTCAATTGTCATTTATCTGCCTCCACTGAGCTAACCAAGGAGCCCAACTTATGCTTCGTCTCGTAAAACTCCCTCTCCGGATCTGATTCTGCAACGATGCCTGCACCAGCCTGGAAGTGTGCTTTATTTCCCAGCGCAAACATGGTTCTGATCGTTATTGCAAAATCCATATTTCCTGAGAAATCGAAATACCCCACAGCTCCGGCATATGGACCTCTTTTATTCTTCTCCAATTCTTCGATGATCTCCATGGCTCTGATCTTTGGCGCACCGGACACCGTTCCTGCTGGGAACGTTGCACGAAGAGCGTCAAAGGCACTCTTCTCTTTTTTGAGCCTAGCTGTGATGTTTGAAACGATGTGTTGGACGTGGGAGTATTTTTCCACACTGCAGAGATCATTGACCTTAACGCTTCCGTACTCAGCAACTCTTCCAAGATCATTTCTTCCCAAGTCTACCAGCATTATATGTTCTGCTCTTTCTTTTGCGTCCAACAACATGTTCAATTTCAATTTTTCATCCTCTTCTGCATCTACGCCTCTCGGACGTGTTCCAGCCAAGGGTCTAAGCATTAGTTCTTCATCCCTAAGCCTGACCAACATCTCTGGTGAAGAGCCAGCGACTTTGGTCTCACCAAAATCCAGATAGAACATGTACGGAGACGGATTAATCTCACGTAGAATCTTGTAGGAATGTAACAGATCGCCTTCATACTTTCCTGTCAGCCTTCTTGAAATGACGGTCTGGAATATGTCCCCGTCCTCAATGTATTCTTTCGCTTTTATCACACTATTTTCAAAATCCTCTTTACTCATATTGCTCTTAGTAGAAGATAGAGAAAATTCCCCTATGTCAAAACTTTTTTCAATTATTTTTTCAATCTTTTCTGCCTCTTTAGCATAGGAAACGAGGACTGTCTCCCTCTTTATATGGTCAAAACATAGGATACGGGAGGGAATGATAAAATGGGAGTCTTGAAACTTTAGGTCGTCTTCAAGCAAATCTGGAATTTCTTCAAAAAACCTCACGATATCGTAAGATAAGAAGCCGACCATTCCTCCTGAAAAGGGGAGTATTTCTATTCTTCCACATCTAAAGCGCTTGAAAATCCTCTCAAGTTCTCTGTATGGGTTCTCCACTTTGTAACTATCGCCATTGACTTCCACTGTTTTGCCCTTTGATCTAAATTCAAAGATCGGATCGAAGCCAATGAAAGAGTACCTCGCAGTTCTAGCTCCTCCTTCAACGGACTCTAAAAGGAAACTCTTACCTTCAGAACGCTCCTTTATCGTGGAGTAAATTTTTAAGGGATCAAAATGTACATCGACTCTCCTAATACTATTCGTCAGTACATTTTCCTCTAGGTCCATGTAATCTTCCATACCCATAAACAATCTTTAAAGTACTATATAATACTTTTGTGTACAAATACATACATCAACAATATTGAAAAAGAGTGCTCTGTTTATTTATATCTCCGTATCGTAAAAACAATCATGATACTTGGACTGCTGGGACCAGAGGGGACATTTTCAGAAAAAGCTGCAAAAAAGTGGGAATCTACAGCAGAGCTGCAATATTTTGATGATGTTTTCGACGTTGTAGAGGCTGTAGTCAATGAAGATGTAGACTATGGGGTAGTGCCCATAGAAAATTCGCTCGAAGGATCGGTGGGGAGGACACTCGATGCGCTGCTCAAATACGATGTTAAAATAGCCGGCGAAGTGGTAGTCCCAATTCGACATTGTCTGTTGGCAAAGGAAAAAATTTCAGATATCAAAATCATACTTTCACATCCTCAAGCATTGGCGCAGTGCAGGCATTCAATCAAAAATCGCTTTGGAGAAATTGAAATCGTAGAAACAATGAGTACCGCAAGTGCTGCAAAACGGGCATCTGAGTCCAAAGAAATGGCTGCCATTGCATCGGAGGATTCTGCGGCCAAGTATAATTTGAATGTACTCTTACGAGATTTACAAAACCAAAAAGAGAATTACACGCGGTTCATCGTACTCGGAAAAACGGTCCCTGAGCCTACATTTAAGGATAAAACTTCAGTAGTCGTGTATTTGCAAAAAGATAGACCAGGAGCACTCTATAAGATGTTGGGAGAGTTTGCATCAAGAGATATCAATCTGACAAAGATAGAGTCCAGACCAACGAAGAAAGCACTGGGCGATTATTTGTTCTATATCGACATGGAGGGACATATCATGGATGAAAAGGTCCAAAGGGCTTTGAAGGAAATAAAGAAAAAAGCAGGGATGCTTAGAATACTGGGATCATACCCAAAAGCTGAGTAGACATGAAAAGGAAGATCCTTGCAGCATTCGTAGTTGTAATTAGGACGGGGCAGTGCCCATCCTTACATTATTTACAGCGCCCAATGAGAAATAGGACAAGCTCAACCCTGTATGTGATGCGCTGAACATAACTCCTTCTGTCGCTAATTTTGTATTATATTTTGATGTTCAAGAAACGAGTGGTGCACACCAATAGTTGAGTTGCTAATATAATCTTATACCGTTGGAACCTATGTTTATATAAAGCAAAAATCAGTAGAATGTTCATTATCTATTTTGATGATGATACATGGATGGAGTTCCATGAAACTGCCCCATTCCGTGGATGGGGGGTATAAAGCCATACAATAACGAAGGGTCTGATATTTGAAAAAGATAATCTACGAACAGTAAGGATTATGACCTTATCTGTTCTGCTGTAAAACCCCTATCTATGAGTATCTTTTTCACCATATCTTTGTGATTTCCTTGAAGTTCTATTTGCCCTTGTTTGGTTGTTCCACCGCATGCAAGCTTTGACTTTAAATGACTGGAAAGTTCCTCAATGTCAATGTCATGAGGGTCGAGGCCCTCTACGATTGTAACCTCCTTCCCATACCTCCTCCTGTTCAACTTTATCGCTATTCTCTGTTGCTCTTTTGCCACTTCCTCGCAGACACAAAGCTCGATTGGTAAGCCGCAAACAGCACACATTTCTGAACTCATTTTTTGGTGAAAACCTCCGAAGCGATTATTCTTCTCAGTAATATATACCTTAGTAGCATATATAAAAAACACTTAGTTAAGCCTTGCGATAGACTAACCTTGCGATAGAATAATATGTTACTAAAAATAGGATAGTATAAGAAAGAATAAATATATCGTGAGGAAAACTCAGTTTTTCCTTTGAAATGAAGAGATTAGAAGGATAAATGAGATCTCTACTCTGGGCCCGTGGTCTAGTTGGTTATGACGTCGCCTTTACACGGCGAAGATCATGCGTTCGAATCGCATCGGGCCCATGCAAACTTTTTTAAAGTTTGCTGACAGTCCCGTAGGGTAGTGGTCAATCCTGCAGGCCTTTGGAGCAAGTGGCAATTAAAAAGTCGAAGAAAGCCTGCGACGACGGTTCGAACCCGTCCGGGACTATCTGAAAGGATATCCGCTCCTTTCGAAATTCCAAGAAAAAGATTAAAGATAGATATGAATTGAATTCAATATTCGATGGGGCTGTGGCTTAGTCCGGTAGAGCAGCGGGCTCCAGACCAACCTTCACTTAGAAAGGTTGACAAAAGGGGATACCCGCCGATCGTGGGTTCAAATCCTACCGGCCCCATAAATCAAGCATAGAGATGACCTCCTATAGAATGCGACCATATATCGATTAGATAAAATCTGTAGATGAAAGAAAAAATAGAGGTTTATTGAGAAGAAGTGCAATTTATTTAATTTCCAAAAGATATATCTCATCGATGTGATTTTGCATGGACTTAAGAACCAATGTCATACACTTTGTCAAAGTTTTACAATGCGGATTGCACTTATTTTTTGATTGGAATTTATACAATCTTTCATCTGTTTCTGTGATGTAAAAAAAATATGACTTAGGTAAATTATATAAACCTCGGTCTGGTAGACAGTCTCATTGGCAATGGAAGTGGCTCCTTTGGTTTTCCACTTGTCTGTTTTTCTACCAGCGCAATCAGCTCAGATGGTTTTAGTTCTTTTTTAAAATCCGCCCTAGCAGTTACACTCACGGTTCCCTTTTTAATCTCCTCATCACCTATGACCACAACATATGGAATCCACTCTTTTCCCGCATCCCTGATTTTCTTGCCCAATGTCTCATCCCTATCATCCACATCGACACGAATATGCTCTTTCTCCATGATTTTCGCAACGTCTTCTGCCCTTTTCAGATGTCTGTCAGCTATAGGGACGATTCTGACCTGTGTCGGCGATAGCCATAGGGGCAACATTGGCATTTTTCCGCATTGGGCATCCATGTGTGCTTTCTCTAATAAAGCATAGATACATCGTTCTATGGCACCGCTCGGGGAGCAATGAAGGATGATAGGTTTATGCCCTAAATTGTCTGTGCCTATATAAGAAATACCATATCGCTCTGCATTCTCCACATCTATTTGGACCGTGGATAATGCTCCTGCCTTATCTAATGCATCCACAAAATTAAACTCAAACTTGAGTACAAAATAGAAAAAGCGCTGATCCCACATCTCGATCAATACAGGTTTATTTATTATCTTGACTAAACTGAGGACGAATTCCTTATTCGCATCATAGAAGTCACTTGTGAATCTAATACCGACCTCATAGTCATTGATATTCAATCCTATTTCATCTAGCACGTCCATACTCATTTGGTACTGTTTTTTGAACTCATCCATGGCCTGATCCATGTTCATGCATATGGTGTGTAGATCTGGCATGGTGAAGGCGCGAAGTCGACGTAGACCAACCAATTCTCCCCTTTGTTCCCTCCTGAAGCTATATTTTGTCATCTCAAACATCTTCAGTGGCAAATTTTTATACGAAATTGTCATATCACTATTCATCAAAAACTGACCGAAACAGGCTGAAAACCTTAAGAATAATTGCCTTTTATCAGAGTCCAAAGAATATTGGCGCGCTGGAAAACGATCCAAATACTTTCTAAGGGTTGGATGTTCCACGTCATACATGATCGGTGTCTCTACTTCCATGGCACCATAGTCCAGCGATTTTGCACTTACGTAAGCTTCTAATAATTTTTTCATGAGGCGCCCTTTTGGATAAAAACGCATGTTGCCCGAATCAGAAGCGGGCTCATAGTCAGCTAACTCAAAACGGCGCATCAATTCTACATGAGGGGGGACTTTCTCCACTGCTCTGGTCTTTGATATCTCGTAATTGACAAATTTTTCCAACTTTTTATGTTCAGAGAAATCAAATTTGTCTGGAGTGAAAAGTTCGCCATCAGGTGTTAGGATATACCAATATGATTTTGCTTTCTCTGCTTTCAAAGCCTTTGTTTCCTTTTCGATGGTGGGGTGGATGGTTCTAGAGAGCTCAGATAATGGATGTCCTTTGCAACTTATCTTAAATGATTTATACCACCCGAATGGAGCCCTCATGACTTCTAAGTAGGTTTTTAACTTTTCTTCTGTTCTCTCAAGAACTTCAACTGCCACTTTTGGTGATGATAAATCAGAACTTAGATGCGCATAGGGGTACATCATCACACGATTGACTTTTACCTGCTCAGCCACTTTCTTGATTTCTTCTGCGGCTTGGTTTGCCACATCTCTTGGATCAGTCTCATCCACACTTTCTACAGCGATGAATGCTGCTAGAACCTCCTCCATACGCCCTTTTCTGCGTTCCTCCTCGATCTTCTCTGCCACAGGAGTGTCTTTCTTAACATAGTATTCGATGTAATCGGAATGGATGAGCAATAATTGCATCTTTTCACCTACACCACATTATTCACAATCAGCTTTAAATATTGAGGTGAATTCGAATATTTTTGGTGGAATGTAAAAGAGGAGTTCAGAGCAATACACAATATTTAACTGACTTTATTCTAATAAGATAATAAAGTTATTTTGCAAATGTTGAAAAATAATAAAAATAATTCATGATAAAGGATGTTTATTAAATGGCTACATTGAATGAACAAGGAAAAAATTATAACTGGACGGCAATAGCAGACAGCCGTTTTGGTTATGGAATGTTAAGTGAGGCACCTGTTTTTAAAATTGATGAAATTGGAAAGATTATCGAAAATGCATTAAAGGATACTAACATAAGCGCCGAATCACGAAGAGAATTTATTTTGATAGAAAGTTGTTTATATAAATTACAGGAGGTGTTATATCATCTTCGTAACATAAAAAACATCAAAGAAAATTTTCTAACTGGACTAAAAGAGCAATGGAAAAATGTGGATGTCCGATTATTAGCTATTGGTTATTTGGGGAAGGAGCTTGTTTTTGAGTTCGAAGCACTTATATTACAGGCAAGGGCATGTTTGGATGCCCTTACAATTTTAATCACCAAGAGATTACCAGGTCATCAAACAAATTTCTTTTCGAGGCTTAAAAACGCGCTTGAAAATTCCAGAATGAGTGAGTCCAATGAAAAAATAATTGGACTGCTAAAAGATAGCAAGTGGCTTTTTGAAAGTGAAGTTCTAATGGGGGAATATCCGACCAGAAGCTATGTAGCCCATCATGGCAGTTTATTGACAATGCAAGAATGTTGTATGACAATATCAAGAATAGGAGAAGAAAAAGTCTTAATATTTGATTTAGAGTTTCGTAAATCCATCCCTGTAATGGATACCGCCTCTAAAATATTAGAGTTTGTTCCGTACTTTGTTATCAACACTTTATCTATACTCTGCGAATTAACCCCTGTTATAAAAAAAGAGTTTTCAAATGACTTAAGTAAAGAATTCATCATTCTTTCAAAAGAAACTGTTGGACAGGGAAAAGGTGTCAAAGTTGGAGTTATAAAAGAAATGAATCGTGTTAACTTTATAATCAATGATTGTTATATATCGAAGGATGCTTTATCCAAGGCAATAGATATGAAGTAAACAACAGATATCTCCATGCACCCCGTAGATGCCTCTGAATTCATTCATGTGTGGCTAAGCTGGTACTTATGATTTCATTGTTATAGCATTGGTAGTTCTGAAAGCAAAAAATACACAACAAATTCATGGTTTTTTCCAACTTTTTTATATGTAAAGGGTATGAAGATATGTTTTTTATGTATTGCAGTCAGCAGCATTGCATCAGATAATGATGGCACTTTGTGTTTTGCCTATGGGATTGAAATCAACGATATTCTTCTATTTCGAGCTCCCATGATTGCATAGATGATTCCATCTTCACGTAGAAGCTATCATGACCTTGGTGGATGTAGGTAGTACCGCTGTATATCGTACTGTTACCACCAAGAGGGTGGGGTACTATCGTCATATTTTCTATATGACGCACGTATCTTCCTGCTTCGATGTACTCACCTTCCGGATATATGGTAAAAAAGAAACGTGCATATGGAGGGCATGTTGGATCCATGGTAAAACTCCAACGAATTCGCCATTCATCCTCGTTAATCATAAATGGTTCTGTACTTAGGCTCCCTCGTCCTGAGATGGTGGTAACGTTATGCCAAGATTTTTGAGGGGATGTAGGTGTGGGTGTGGGTGTTGGGGTTGAAGGTGGCGATGCCCTTACATTCTTTAAAACCATCTCAACCGTAGACGGATTGCCCCTGGTAATAACAGGGTATGTTGTATCACTGGTGAACCAGAGCTTCCCATCAACTGTAATGGTTGCCCGAACGGCGTAGGTGTAACGGGGGTCAATGGTGGTTGAATCGTATTTGATTTCAAACGAGAAGGGGACTTGCTGTCCGGTGGTTGCGATAACCTGTTCTCCAATTATCACAGCAGGAGCATCTTGCTTGGAGATGTCAAGGAGTTTGACTTCAACGATGGCGCCTGCGGGAAGCGCTATTCTCTCCCGATAAGTTACGGCTCCGGTGACTTTAGCCTCTGGCGTTGGCGTTGGTGCAGGAACTGGAGGTGGTGTTGGTATTGGAGTGGGTGCTTTTGTGGGTAATGCAGGTGGTGTTCGTGTAGGCATGATGGGTGTAGATGTTGGCTCAGGAGGAGATACACATCCTGAAAACGTTACGGTTAGCATGCTCAATGCTAAAATCAAAATCAAAAAAATATTCCATTTCATGTTTTTTTCATTCCAAATAAGCTCCATTGGCCAGTATAGTACATATGTAGTATAGTATATATGTATATGTACTCAAATTATTAAAGTTATACTCAAATTATTAAAATTAATGTCTAATTAAAAGTTATTCTGCTTCCTAAAAAACTCATGGTACACTCTTCAACCTTCTGATAACACTCTTGGATCAATATAATACTTACTGAAATAGAGAGACTGAACCAAGAGTGCTGTGTAGTCTATTGTCCTTGAAAGGCTTATCTTCTCACATTTTCATAATTTGTTTTTGAACGCAATATGTGATAATTACTTAAAATACAAAAGATAAGTGTAAGGTAAAGAAATTCGATGTGCAATTAAGATGATCGAGATTAAATGCGATAGCTTGGATGAATTGATCTTGAGAACACTCATTTTCCGTTATCCAATAACGTTATCTGAACTGCAAACAGATCTGGGCGTATCTAACAAAATACTTGATAGAAGAATAAAAAGCCTACAAAAAAGAGGGATTTTAGCCCTAGATATTCTACCAGATAAGACATTCATTCGACTGCTGAGAACTGATTTCAGTTTCGTTAGATTTAGCAAGCAACAAAGAAAGGCACTGAAAAGAAAGATCACAAAGAAAAAGCCGAGAGAGAATAAAAAGATTGGTTACGTATAAATGCTAAGTATATCTAACTAATTCCCCGACTAGATAGTTTGTTCTGGCATCCACTATTCTAACAGGATGCCTTTCTCCAAGCTTCAAGTTCTTTTGGATAACTATGTTCCTATATGAGGGGTCTCGCGCTATAACCGAGCCCTTTTTTCCTTTTTCAGTCACAATTACTTCTGTAAGCAAACCAACAAGCGATCTGTGAAGTTCAGATGCGATCTCGTGATATGCTTTGGTGAGTGCTCTCGATCTCTCCTTCTTTACTCTCTCAAGGATGTCAGGCATATTTGCTGCAGGAGTATTTGGCCTAGGAGAGAACCTGGTAATGTTTACTTTGAGGGGTTTGGTCTTTTCCAGCAATAAAATCGTTCTCTCAAAGTCCTCTGCAGTTTCGCTTGGATAGCCCACGATGAAGTCAGTGGAAAGTGTAAGATTTGGAAATCGCTCACGAAAGGCATCCACTATCTGAACATAATCAGAGATGGAGTGACCCCTGTTCATGCTTTTCAATATACGATCTGAGCCGGATTGCACAGGCAGATGTAAGAACTTGAACACCTTAGGGTCATCAAATGAGTCCACAAGGTCATTGAGGATTTTTATCGTAGTATGAGGATTCATCATTCCCACTCTGATGCAAAAATCGCCATCGATTTCTGTGATAGAATTCAATAAATCTGGTAAACTAACGCCGCTATCCAGTCCGTATGCAGCGGTATCTTGTGAGGTGATCAGTATTTCCTTCGCCCCTTCTTCAACTAATCTTTTTACTGAGTCGATGATCGCCCCTGGAGGATAACTCTCTAGATCTCCTCTTGCCTGTTTCACGATGCAATAGGAACATTGTCCGACACATCCATCTGAGATAGAAACAGCGCCTGTCACACCCTCTAAGGGTACCCGAATTTCGTGTTTTGCCAAAGCTTGGCCACCCAAAATAATCGCCAATGAAGGTAGGGACCTTGGAGTAATCATTTTCCAAGCGAGATTTGCAACGAGATCGGGCTGAGCTGCTGGCAAACAACCTGCAACGATGACTTTTTCTTTTTTAAGCTCCCTAAGGCGCTTAATCATTCTGCGCTCTGTCCTATCTATAACTGTACACGTATTTACGAGTACTATGTCTGAATTATCAACTTTATCTGCTATCTCGTAGTCATTTTGAAGTAGGATCGTCTTAATACGCTGGGAATCACTTTTATTGGCTGTGCATCCATATGTCTCAATATATGCTTTCATTTACCGATCCGCCACTCAATTTTCCGCAATATGCCTCTAAGCGTTTGGACCTCTCTTCCCGTTAGTATCGACCTTCCAAATATCCTACGTAGCATCAATAGTGTCTTAGCACGCTTATGCCCAGGATATCCCACTCGCTCCAAGATAGAACCCCAATGCACATACAACCTCTCTAGATCACCATGCTTGGCTAATTGGATTTTTCCTCCTGGAACATCACCCAGTTCGTAAAGTATCACAGCAGCTGCATGAGATAAGTTCATCACTGGGTATTCGTCACTTGTGGGGATTTTAACTATAATATCGCATTTCTTTAACTCCTCGTTGCTCAATCCAACATCTTCCCTACCAAAAACCAGAGATATTACTCCCACAATCTCACAAAACTTCTCTTTTAATTCTGCTGGATTATAAAACGGCATCCTAACATGCTCATCGTTTGATTTCCCACCAATTCCAGTCGCGCCTATTATTAGATCTGAATTGTTTACGGCTTCTTCAAATGAGCGAACGATTTTGCATTTATCAAAGATGTCTGCAGCATGGGCCGCCATGGCCAAGGAAAAGTCGCCTAATTTAGGTGGATTAATTAATATCAAATCCGTGAAGCCAAAGTTTTTCATCACTCTTGCTACGGAACCAACGTTGCCTTCATATTTAGGTTCAACGAGCACGACTCTATACTTCATTCTTTTCCTTTTTGACTACATAAATGTCCTCGATAATGGTAAACGGATAATTTCCAGTCTCATCCTTTTCTGCAGACTTTACCATATCCCAGATCGTGAGAAGTGCGACGCTGACTCCGTGGAGTGCTTCCATTTCCACACCAGTCTTTCCTACAGATTTCACTCCTACGGTAGCCTTGACATATGGATTCTCGATCTCAAAGTCGACATCTACGGTTGTGATGGGGATTTGATGACACATCGGAATAATCTCTGGCGTTCTTTTGACCGCTTGTATGGTTGCAATTCTGGCAGTGGCTAGCACGTTCCCCTTTTCCACGAAGCCGTCTTTTATGGCTTTTATTGTAGAGTCACGAAGTTGGATCTTGCCAGTTCCGATCGCATATCTGGCAACTGCTTTTTTATCGCTTATATCTACCATCTTTACCTTTTCACCCTCGATATGTGTAAATTCCATATTAATCCTCCATAGCCTTTGGAATATTGTCTATTACGTCCGTCGCCAATAGCCCAAATCCATACTTCTCGAATGCAAGATCTCCAGCCCTGCCGCTTATGAAAGCTCCTGCGACAGCTGCTTCAAATGCATTATTTTTAGTATATATTGCACCTACGATGCCTGCAAGCACGTCGCCCGTTCCTCCGACCGTCATACCTGCATTACCAGTTCTATTCATTTTTATAGAGATTCCATCTGATATTATGTCTGTTTTCCCTTTTAGCAGTACTACGACATTTTTTTTCTCAGCAAATCTCTTGACCAGATCGTACCTATTTTTCTTGTCCTTTAGATAATTTGTTCCGCACAATAATTTGAACTCTAATGTATGAGGGGTTATAATGCCGCCCTCCAACGGAAACTCCAAAGAACCCAATGCATCTGCATCGACCACTATCTTTTTACATAAAGGAACTATCGCTCTGATTGCCTTATCTGTCAATTCGCTCTTGCCCAAACCCATCCCAATAACAACAACATCATGCTTTGGTATAAGTTCTTTTATGATCGGCACATCATCATGTACGAGGATGTCAGATGTCAGAGGTGAGATGATCAAGTTTGGTGAGAAGGATGCGATGATATCTGCGACACTAAGAGGTGTTGCAACTGTTACAATATCTGCACCTGCTCTAAGCGCTGCTAATGCTGTTAAAGCAGGAGCACCACTATATACCCCACCCCCGATGACCAATATGCGTCCATTGTCTCCTTTATGACTTTTCGCATCTCTTGGTGCAAGTATTCGGAGATCTCCAGGTCCGACGATAAATTCCGCATCTTTTGGAATGCCTATATCTACAACCTTAACATTTGGAGCTTTCACTAACCCCCCCTTCATTTTATGAAAGGTAAGGATTACGTCCGGATTAACCATTTTCTCACCCATGCCCGTATCAGGATGCATCCCGCTTGGCACATCCACTGAAACCACAAATGCTCTGGAAGCATTGATTAAATCGATCGTGGTTGACTCCAATTCTCTAATTTTTCCATAAACACCTGTGCCAAATATTGCATCAATGATAATGTCGGAACTTGCTATAAAAGCAGTATCAAGATCTTCTGGGCTGTGTACCTCCCTTAGGAGTATTCCAGTGTTTTTTAGTTTGTCCCAATTGGTTTTTGTCTCCTTTGTCTTGATGTCTCTAGCATGACCAAGCAAGACCACATTTACATTAAATCCTTCAAGATATCGGGCAGCAACAAGTGCGTCACCCCCGTTGTTGCCCCTTCCAGCGAATATTGTGATATTAGCTGCGGTGAATCGTTCTCTAACCTCAGATGCGATTGCTCTACCGGCATTTTCCATTAGTTCCAGACTTGATACACCAAGATATGCCGCATTAAGTTCTATTGCTCTCATCTGCTTTGAAGTGATGGCTTCGATCATAGACATTATTATTACATTACAATCTCCCATCTGCAAACCCTATAAGGTTTATGTTTATACATGCCATACATATTTAACATAAAAAGAAAAGGTGATACCATGTTTCCAGGAATGAGGGGGATGAACCCAAAAAAATTGAAACAAATGATGAAGCAAATGGGGATTGACATTAAGGAAATTGAAGATGTTGAAGAGGTCATCATTAGAACAGCAGATCGTGAAATTGTTTTCCATGATGCAGATGTCACGATCATGGATGCTAGGGGGGCAAAAACCTATCAAATCTCTGGGACGCCAGAAGAGTGTCATCGCGAGGAAATACCAGATTCTGACATTCAACTTGTGATCGATCAAACTGGCGTTAGTGAAAGCGAGGCTAGAGTGGCATTAAAAGAGGTCAAAGGAGATCTGGCAGAAGCGATAATTAATTTGAAAAAGTGATGGCTGTGTTAAAAGATGGTAGTATAGTCTTACTCAAAGGTAAAAAGCGGGAATTTTTCGTGGAAGTTTCAGATGGAGAATTACATACCGACCTTGGCATCATTCAGCTAAAAGATTTACGTGAAAAGAGATATGGGGATATCGTCAATACGCACCTAGGTCATGATTTCGTGATACGAATGCCTAGGACACCAGATTTTTTTCGACATTGCAAGCGCGTAGGGGCCCCAATGATGCCAAAAGACATCGGAATAATCATCGCTTACACTGGTATTAGCAAAGAGGACGAGGTGCTCGATGCAGGAACTGGATCTGGGGTCCTAGCCATATATCTCGGCAGCATCGCAAGCAAAGTTATTACCTATGAAAAAAACGCAGAGTTTGTAAAGATTGCCAAAAAAAACATCAGAGATGCTGGACTGAAAAACGTCGAAGTGAGGCATGGGGATATCTTATCGGAGATTCCAAAGCTAAAGGAAAAATTTGATATCATTACACTGGACATGATGGATGCTTCTCAAGTCATACCCTATGCAAAAAATATTTTGAAGCCAAGTGGCTTCTTGGTTACGTACTCTCCTTTCTTTGAACAAAGTAAGGATATAAGAAATGCGATGGGAAAAGAATTCTTAGATGTGAGGACCCTTGAATGCATGGAACGAGAGATCAGCTTCGCAAGAGGCTTAACGCGTCCGAGCACACGCGTAATTGGTCACACTGGATTTATCACGATCGCCAGATTGTGACCAGTTCATTTTTCTTTTTTAGTCCCCAGTACCTTCATGAGTTCTATTGGCAATGGAATCACAACTGTTGTAGCCTTTTCTGATGTGGCGTCTGCTATTGTCTGCAAAGTTCTTATGAACAAGCCACCTTCTTGTTCATTCAGTATTTTAGCTGCCTCTGCCACTTTTTGAGCAGCCTGCATCTCTCCTTCGGCATGGGTTATCCTCGCTCTTCTGTTTCTCTCTGCCTCTGCCTGAGATGCCATCGCTCTCCTCATTTCTTGTGGCAACTCGACATCTTTTATCTCGACCGCGGTGACCTTGATTCCCCATGGGTCCGTCGCCTCGTCGACAATAGTCTGTAATCGCTTATTCAGCTTCTCCCTCTCTGATAGCAGCTCATCCAATTCAGCTTGACCTATCACGCCTCTAAGCGTTGTCACCGCCATCTGAGATGTCGCATAATGGTAGCTCTCCACCTCTGTGACAGCTTTCTCAGGATCCATTATTCTGTAATAAACAACCGCATTTACTCTTGTGGTGACATTGTCCTTTGTTATCACTTCTTGCGGCGGAACGTCAAAAGTTACCGTTCTTAAGTCAGTCCTAACCATCGCCTCAAATATGGGTATAACGAAAAACAGACCTGGACCTCTTGCACCCACGAGCCTGCCCAACCTGAATATCACTCCTCTCTCATATTCTTTCACGATCTTGATAGCTGAGGATAAAAACAACAGCAATAAAAGTACGATGCCGTATATTACTACTTCGAGCCCAGGCATTTCAATCACTTTCAACATTGATTTTTCTGACTATTAAAGTTAATCCTCTTCGATCGATAACCTCTACTTTTTCCCCTTTCTTGATCTGTTCTGTAGATTCCACACTCCATATCTCGCCTTTTATCTTAACGATGCCCGTGGGGCCTATTTTGGAATATGCTTTACCTGTCAACCCGATCAGACCTTCTGAACCAGTTGTAGGCTTCATCTTCCTCGTTTTGACCACAGCACTAACTCCAAATATGAAAAATGCTGCAGAGGCGCTAGCCATACCAATCACGACCAATCGGAACGTTCTGAACCATCCTTCTGAAAGCAAAGGCTCTTGTGGTAGCATAAGAGCCCCCAGTATGAGGCAAATGACGCCCCCTAATGTTAAAATACCATAGGTGGGCGTTAGAGCCTCTGCGATGAATAGTGTAACTGCAGCGATGATTAAGATTATGCCAAATGCGCCGATATCGAAAGTTCCAAGACCGTACAATGCCAAGATGAGGCAGATAGCACCTATTGTCTCTGGCACATATGTTCCAGGCGACATGAAACCAAACATAATTCCATATATTCCCACCAGGAGCAACATGAAGGCTATTTGTGGGTTGCTGAGCAGATCGATGACACCATCACGTAGCTTCCCCTCTTGAGTATATATTTCAGCACCTGACAGATCCATTTGATCAAGTAGGTCCGGAACGTCTTCCGCAATTATATCGATAACACCTTTTTCCATTGCCTCACTAGATGTTATAGCCAAATTCTCAGTGACAAATCTCTCTGCGATGTCAACCGGTCGCCCCTCTTCTTCAGCTATGCTTCGGATATATGCTGTCAGAAAATTTATCGTTTTCTCATCGGCCGGCTTTGTCTCACCCAGTGGATCGGATGTCACAGGCATGCAAGCACCACATGTAGTTCCTGGCGACATCGCTGCCACATCCCCTGAAAGTAGAATATATGTTCCCGCCGATGCAGCGATGGCACCCTCGGGCGAGACATAGGTTATCACTTGGATAGGAGAATTGTCTATGGATCTTACTATGTCCATCGTTGCGTCTACCAGTCCCCCTGGTGTATCAAGCCTGATTAACACCGCAGATGCGCCCATGCGTGCTGCTTCATCTATCCCGTTCTCCACACGAAGAGCGGTGCCTGCAGTTACCATTCCCTCAATCTCAATGATATACAACTTCTCGTTTGCTGCACCTGCAATGCTTGAAGTCAGAAGCAGCGTCAGAAAGATTAATAGAACCCACTTTTTCATGGTGACAACTCACCCTCAGAGCATATGTTTATAGATGGGAGAGATTAAGGTTTCCTATTACTCGTATGAAAATCCGGAACAAACAATTAATTTCGACTTACCTTATAATGAAGTGAACCAAACGATGTAGCCATGGGCACTCAAACATCGTCTTACAGAAACCATACTTACTTAACCAACTTCTTCCGCGTATCTCATATAGCGCGCTGGATAAAATAAATCCCCCTACCTAGTATGGTAGGATCGAAAACTATCAAATATACCCTAAATATCCATTTCAAAATAAATTAATTGTTAGTGTACCAACTAACTTTACTTTGCGTTTGGCATATGCATTCCTTTTGCCAAATTTTCACTAAATTGCTATATATGGCTAGTTATTGATCGGTATTTTCTTTGAATATGATCATATATTCTTTTTCGTATATCTCAACCTTCTTTGGCATTATCCCAGGTCGCTTGTCCGTCATCCAGTAGACATAGCCTATCACATGCACAACATATTCAATGTATCCCTTGATAAACAGAGCCAATCCCTCGCTTCTGCGTCCGAGTATCAATATCACAAACCACTGAATAGCCATGCATATCTCAGCAATAAATCCGTACACCACTAATACGATGTAAATAGCAATAGTATAAACGATTCTAATGAAAAGCTCTAAACGACTTGCATCGCGCTCGTAAATGAATAGCTGTTTCGGCTCGCCAGATTCTTCGTCCATAATCTGTCACCTCCCTTTAAGCTTAGTCGCTCATTTTGATTTTAGGGAGTTATATATTTAAGTTTTTTGAGATATATTCGAATAATTCTTTAGGAGTAAATATTTTCAAGTCAAGTATTTTTGATGCTTGAAGATTGAACTCTTTATTTGCTAAATGATTTCTATCCGTAGTTAACAAAATGTCTATGCTCTCGCAAAACGCTGCATCGGCAATAATTTTTTTATCTTTCCTTAAGCTAGGATAATCACAAATTTTATCCAAAATTTCAGCTTGTTCCTTAGAAAGTAAAATCACAGGGAAAGTCCATGGAAAAATGTTGCATTAAACTCTATAAAATCATATTGATTAAAAACTTGCAATAACTTATCTCTGCGTGAACTATCATTGGTTTTATTTATTTCTGTTTTTATGAACGGGTTTACAAAAAATTTGATTTTACCTTCTTTCTGGTATGAATTTAATATTTTGCCAAGGTACCGTTTATCCTCTTCATCATGCGTGGAACCTGACCTAGGTTCATCATCAAGATCAAGAATATAATTTATTATGCAACTATCTAAAAATATATTTAAATTTTTCATTCAATAACCTAAATTCTATCTGACCTTTCCAGTATTTAAGAGCCTAAAACCTCTACCTCCGTTTTGAAAAGAGGGCGCATCCTACGAACTCTTGGATGAGACCTTCATACATAGGGTTATCTAAGTCTGTTTAACTAATTCATCCGATCCGACACTTATTGGAATATCAAGGTATAAACTGCTCCACCATATAACTGCCAAGGGGTAAATTATGATAACTGATATTCCTATTCTTATTATCCATCCAATATACGGTATAGAACCAACAAAAATTGAAACTGCCGTTATCGCAAACACGATAAGCCAGATCAAAAAGACATCAACTTTGTTGTCCATAAAGAATCTAAAGCCTTTTTTCACGCCCTCTACTGCTCCAAGGTCATCTATAACGATGGCATACAGTGATGGTGCAAAAATTATACTAATAATCACAACATAAATGCCCATAGCCAAAAATCCCAATCCAAATATTGCCACTAAAGGTAAAACCTCAGCTGTTGGCAGGTTTATTCCAGATATAATCACATCCCAAAAAGATAAAAAACCAGGAATAATGAAAATAACACCTGCAAAAGCTATCAAACCAATGATTAAGTTAGCAAATAATACATCTATGAACTTTCTGCTTCCGTAATCTTTCATGTCCGAGAGATTTGTTCGACCATTTTTTATGGCCTCTTTAGCCATGCCAATTGCACCTGCAGTGAAAAACGAACTCACCAATAACCCTAAGATTATTGCAATTATAACAGCAGTTATAATTATGCTCAGGCTTCGAAGGATTTGAGGTAGAAGCTGTGAGATAAGGTAAGGTGATATTTCATCAGGTGGGTTTGTTAGATACGGGACAAATGATGGAATCGTCGCTAGGATAGCGCTACCTAAAATTATAAGTGTCAATGCAGAGGATATTACCAAATCGAACACAAATGGAAGACAGATATTCAAATTCTTCTGCCATGTTTCAAATCCGTTACTTATTATACTGCCAATATCTTCTACCACGTTAGGCGGTTATGTATTTTTCAGTATAAATACTTTGGCGGTCTAAACCTAAGCCAAAATATCGCCACTAAAATTTGAAAATTGGGCAACAAAATAAATTCACAGAAAAGACATATTGGAAGAAGCATGTCTTAGAAAATGAAAGACAACTTTATTACTTATCCCAAAATTCATTCACGACTGCTTAAAAAACCTTTTTACAGTTATGATAGTTGAATATATTAGTTAAATATGGACTTCTCTTTTTCGAAAGAAAGAACACTCTTTTAGTTGAAAGTTTTCTGTTGAAAATGAATTGTTGAAGATAATTTAGTCCAATATAATCCTACAGTAGATGGATTAGCATATTCATGGTTTTTTCCAACTTTTTTATATGTAAAGGGTATGAAGATATGTTTTTTATGTATTGCAGTCAGCAGCATTGCATCAGATAATGATGGCACTTTGTGTTTTGCCTATGGGATTGAAATCAACGATATTCTTCTATTTCGAGCTCCCATGATTGCATAGATGATTCCATCTTCACGTAGAAGCTATCATGACCTTGGTGGATGTAGGTAGTACCGCTGTATATCGTACTGTTACCACCAAGAGGGTGGGGTACTATCGTCATATTTTCTATATGACGCACGTATCTTCCTGCTTCGATGTACTCACCTTCCGGATATATGGTAAAAAAGAAACGTGCATATGGAGGGCATGTTGGATCCATGGTAAAACTCCAACGAATTCGCCATTCATCCTCGTTAATCATAAATGGTTCTGTACTTAGGCTCCCTCGTCCTGAGATGGTGGTAACGTTATGCCAAGATTTTTGAGGGGATGTAGGTGTGGGTGTGGGTGTTGGGGTTGAAGGTGGCGATGCCCTTACATTCTTTAAAACCATCTCAACCGTAGACGGATTGCCCCTGGTAATAACAGGGTATGTTGTATCACTGGTGAACCAGAGCTTCCCATCAACTGTAATGGTTGCCCGAACGGCGTAGGTGTAACGGGGGTCAATGGTGGTTGAATCGTATTTGATTTCAAACGAGAAGGGGACTTGCTGTCCGGTGGTTGCGATAACCTGTTCTCCAATTATCACAGCAGGAGCATCTTGCTTGGAGATGTCAAGGAGTTTGACTTCAACGATGGCGCCTGCGGGAAGCGCTATTCTCTCCCGATAAGTTACGGCTCCGGTGACTTTAGCCTCTGGCGTTGGCGTTGGTGCAGGAACTGGAGGTGGTGTTGGTATTGGAGTGGGTGCTTTTGTGGGTAATGCAGGTGGTGTTCGTGTAGGCATGATGGGTGTAGATGTTGGCTCAGGAGGAGATACACATCCTGAAAACGTTACGGTTAGCATGCTCAATGCTAAAATCAAAATCAAAAAAATATTCCATTTCATGTTTTTTCATTCCAAATAAGCTCCATTAGCCATCCCATATATCTTCAAATTATTAAAATTAACGTCTAATGAAAAAGTGATTCTACTTACTAAGGGATAGTCTTCTTTTAATCTGAATATCATACTCCTAAATAACTTCAGACTCCCTATACTCAGGAGAAAAATTTAGGGTGGAGTGTAGAGATACCATAACTGCAAATTTTATCTAAACCTTTTCCAAAATTGCCTCATGAACTCCGTCCTTTTAACATTTTTACATGTTCCTAGGAGGTAACGTCTAAAAAGAAAGAAGCATAATCTGAAGCATTAAAAATATAAACTAATGATTGTGTTTTAATCTTGATCCGACAACCCCTTCAGAGTCCTGATATCTTCCCTCATACGTTTCAGCAGGGGATATCACCAATAGAAAGAGCATCTGTACTATTTGTTCTCCATGCTCCAATATGATCTCTTCATCGCTAACGTTTGTCAGACAAAGTGTCAAGTTGCCTCTAAATCCTGGATCTACGATGCCTCCGCCTAGTATGAGACCTTTTCGTGCATATGAAGACCTGGTGCGGATTATTCCTGCCACATCAAAGGGCATCTCAACCCTCTCAAGTGAAGCCACTAGTCTCATCGCTTTCGATGGTATGCGTACATCCTGCTTAATCGAAAGATCATACGAAGCAGGTTGAATTGAAGCCCCTCTAAAAGGTTCGATGACTAGGTTCCCTATCCTTACCCTATCCCTGATCTCTTTGGCTGATAATAACATAATAACTACCTTTGTTTAGGAAAGATTTAATATCTTTTGAATGAGGTTTCCTATGGACTTGTAGGGTAGTGGACTATCCTCTTGGGCTTCGGACGCTAAGGGGTTTCACCCTTTTTTGAAACCGCAGGGAAGACACCCAAGGACCTGGGTTCAAATCCCAGCAGGTCCGATCAAGATTTAACGAAGACTCTTAAATTCCAAGGTGAACATAGACTCCTTTTTGATCTCTGGATACATATTGAATAAATATAATATATATCTAATAGCTTCTTTTATTTTTGATGTTCAAAAAGGCACTAAAAAACACGGTCTTCATGTTCTTGCTTGCGACTTTAATAGCATTTGTTTATCCTAATTTGGCTGCTTATCTGGAACAGTACCTAGTTCTGGCCCTAATACTTCTCATGACTTTCTCTCTAACAGAGGTTAAGCTGAGAGGACTGTACATAAGGGCACATATAAAATCCATAGCTATGGCACTTATGTTAAACTATGTCTTTCTATCTGGCATAATCCTTGTGCTTACAATCTTGCTAATCAAAGATGTAGATATTTTCAGAGGATTTGTAGTAATGGCTGCCATACCGCCAGCCATTGCGATCGTACCATTGAGCACTCTTTTGAAAGGGGATACGCGCCTGGCGTTGATAGCGAATGCATCGATCTACATTTTTTCCGTCCTTTTGGTGCCCGCCATCCTCATCCTTTCACTAGGATCGAGCGCCTTCGAACCAATACAGATACTGATGATATTAATAGAGCTCATCATACTCCCTTTACTTCTCTCAAAGTTCATCAGCAGAACTACTTACTACGAAAAAATGAAGGGGGACAAAAATATCCTGATAAACCTGGGATTCTTTATAGTATTATACGTGGTAATCGGTCTTAACCGGGACATACTTTTGCATGAATCAAGGATTTTGCTAATTTTATCGATCATAGCATTCATGAGAACTTTTTTTTCTGGAACACTTGTGTATAAAATCAGCGGAATGCTTAATGTACCACTTGAGAGAAAAGTCACATATACACTTTTTGGCTCTTACAAGAATTTAGGTCTTTCTGCAACAATCGCTCTGATTCTGTTTGGAGTTAGGGCAACCATACCATCGGCTGTTTGCATAATATTTGAAACGTTTATGTTCACGTATTTCTCGGTTTTAATCAAAGAAAGTAGTTAATCCTTGATTTTATTTATTTTAGTGAGGGCATCGTCTGTGTTATCATGTCATGATAAATGCCACTTGCTCTGTCACAAAAAAAATAGAAGAGACGTCATTAAGGAGCTAATCGCCAATATCGCACAAGAATGTTCTTAGAAAAAAATTAAAAATAAAAAAGAGAGGATAGAGAAGATTTACTTCTCCCTATATATTATGTTGCTTTTACTACTCGCCTTCTCCAACTGGTTCTTTAGATGTAGATAGGAATCCTCTTCCTTGAGCAAAATAAATGTACACTGGTTTTTCATTCCGCAAAACATCTAACACATTCTGAAACATAGCAGATGGTAGGTGCATTTTGATAATGCCGCCACTTTGGGAATCATTTTCAAAGAGCATTCCTGGGTCGTTGAATCTTATATACGCCACTGTTTTGTTTTGGTTGTTATACAAAGCTATCTGGGCACGGTTTGTCTGATAACCTTGTGGACTGCCGTAGAATAAAATATGGTACTTCTTTACCTCTGTTGCCATTTTTTACCTCCTTTTTATTTGGGTATTGACCTTTCAGCAAGGTCTAATCTTGTATAGCGCCCCACACTCGGCGCTCTTTTTTGAAGTTCATTGGCTCTAATGGCATTGGAGCTAATGATTCGTTGTAGCTAACCGGGTTTTAGGTGTAGACCTAATTATATAGTTAACTGATAATAATATTGCTTAATTTAAGCAATTTTTTAAACAATTTTAATTAAAAATACAGCAAAGAAGGGGAAGAACTGTATCAAATAAAATCTGGCCACACCCCTGTAAAAATAAGGGATAATATCTCTAGATTTTAGTTATTAAACTAGCAAAAAAACAGTTCATATAAATTCAAGTCTCCTATAAAAGATAGATTTCAACAGAATATACCTGGACTGCGAGGACTAAGAAAGGTTTATTTGAAAGTTTAATCATACGACTTGTCATCTTTCATAGATCGTTTGTCCTTCATACGTTATTCGAAAGACCCTGTGATATGGTATCATGATCAAAGGGGCTCTCCCTTCAGAATCATGAGGGGCGTTAGCCCTTTTAAAAGTGAGGAATGAGCCCCCTATCCCCTCTATCTTATCCCCACGAAGTATCTTCGTGTCGTTAGGAGCTCCCCTATGAACATAGTAAATCTCGCATCTTGAGAGATCTAGGTCACGCCATTTTATCTCGTTCAATAGCTCCCTCGGACGTTTTGATCTGAACATCTTTTCATTATGTCTCTTTAGTATATATGAATAAAACATCTTACATGGGATATAAAGTGGCGAATAGCAAATACAGATGCCAAAATGGTGCATGTAAAGTAGTATGGCAGTTTTCAAAACCCAATTCATACTCTGGAATCGATAACAGATAGGTCATCTATTTAGAGTGAAAAACAAATATGAAGTTGGCGAAAAAAAATCGCCATAAAGTTATTCTAAGTGATTTTAACGGGTCGAAATATTTTTACAATTCTTATGACCACGATGTACGAAGAATAATAAATTATATTCACGGGGTAACACTGTGCACTGTCTTTGACTGAGTTCAATCATTAATTCCTTTTTAACTGCGCTCCGATCTTTGCATCCAAGATTGTCAAAAACTCTTCTTCAGATCCTCTAGGAATCTTTGCCCCTGCTGCTATGTCATGTCCTCCTCCGATGCCTCCCACTTCTTTAGCGGATTCATGAAGTGCAACTGCTAGGTTCAATCCTCTATGAAGCAGATCTTGTGTGCCCCTAGCGGATACCTTTATATCTCCATCAGACTCAGCAAATGCGATTATGGGGAGATTACGATTTATTCCTCCTATGCTGGCACTCATACCTGCGATAATACCAACGATGGTCTCACGTATGCTATCCCCTGCATGGAAATATTGAAGATTTTTGAGTGCTATGACCCCCTGTTCCTTGACCAACTTCAGTCCCTCAGCCAAGTTCTTTCTATGTTGATTCAATAGGTTGCGAGCGTGTGCATATGCTATCCCTCTATCTCCCATACAAACTGCAAGCCCTACTTCTGCATGATCGTAGCGCGCTGTAGCGTTCAATAACGTGGAATATTCTGATGCATCTCTCAGCTCTGTCCCCTCTTTCTCTTTTAGTAAGGTATATACCTCCCCTACCAAGTGTTGCACTTTGTATGCAGGTATATTCCTAGTCAAACATAGTTGAATCATCTCGGAAACGATCAGTTTTTTTTCCTCTCTATCTAGATCGATCCACCTGCGCCAATTTCCATCGTTGAGTTCGATTCCTAGGTTGCGAAGGAATTTGATGCAACCCCCCTTGTCACCGGTTATACCAGGTATGTATGGATCCGTACAATATTCTAGCAGTTTGTGTATCGGTCTAGTCTGACGTCCGAAAAGCCGAATATCGGTTTCAAATGAAAGCAGGCCAGCATCGACGCCTTCAAGCATTATGCTGCGGTTCAGTCCGACTAATCTTCCGTCTTTCATACCCTGCATATCTCCAATAGCGCCTACGATCGCTAAGTCAGCAAGATCGCGATTAGACCCCATTTCTTTGGCGATCAGGTAAGTAGTTCCAGAGCCGCTCAGCTCATTGGTGCCGTTGATGCCAAATAAATGGGGGTTGAGGTGATACTTATGTTGGTTTTTTTGGGGCTGGTGATGATCAGCGATTATGACCTCAGATTGCAGTTTACTAATCTCGTCTACCATACTGGACCCAAGATCGGTAAAGATAGTCAACTCTGCATTAAGATCTGCAATTTCATTCAATGCTGGCGAATCCAGTTTCTTCAAAAATCTGGTCTCGTATTCTATTCCATCTCGATCTAGAGCCTTGCATATGACTGCAGCCGATGTCAAGCCATCGGCATCTATGTGCGAAATCACGAGTGCATGATTGTGTTTTTTGATAGCTTCTGCACATTCTGCTGCCTTCTGCATCATCATTGCAATAGCTTGTTCGGATTGAACAATAAAATTTTGCTACAACGAAACATCTTTTATATCGTTGGTATAAGTGATACACATGAAAGTTGGGATTATAGGTGGAGCAGGTTATACTGGCGGTGAATTGATTCGTCTCTTGGTAAATCACCCTGATGCTGAAATAGTAGTAGTGACATCACGACGCTTCAATGGCAAGCCCATTTCTGCGGTACACCCACATCTTTCGGAGATATCAGATTTATCTTTTGAGGAGTCTTCTACAAGCGAAGTTGCGAAACGCTCTGACATCGTTTTCACGGCAGTACCACACAAGGCTGCAATGGGCTACGTCCCTGACTTGCTAGCACAAAATGTCAAAGTTGTCGACCTAAGTGCTGATTACAGATTGTCTCCTGAGATATATGAGTCTACATATATGACAACTCACACCGATCGGACTAGAAGGGCAACATATGGCTTGCCAGAGCTTCACAGAGCAGAGATCAAAAGATCAAACCTAGTAGCAAATCCCGGATGCTTTTCCACTGGAGCGATATTGGCAGCTGCCCCATTGGTAAAGGCGGCCAAAGCAGAACGAATTGTATTCGATTCAAAAACGGGCATCTCTGGCGCTGGTATGGCGCCCTCAGAAGTTACACATTATCCAAATATAGCAGAAAATGTGGTGCCCTATAATACAACCAAGCATAGACATCTGCCAGAAATAAGGCAAGAACTGACACTTTTAGGTACATGCAAAATCGACTTTACACCACACATAATTCCTTCTGTTCGGGGAATTTTAACTACAGCACATATATTTGTGAGAGATATGATTACGAGCGAGGACGTAGCAGGTTTCTATAAGGAGATGTATTCTTGTGAGCCATTCATAAGGGTTCTGGAGACTATGCCGTCGCTAAGTGTAGTTCGAGGCTCCAATTTCTGTGATATCGGTTGCTTTGATACAGAGGATGGCAGAGTAGTGGCGATCTCTGCAATAGATAATCTGGTGAAAGGTGCATCTGGACAAGCGATACAGAATATGAATCTTATGTTTGGTCTGGACGAGAGAAGGGGATTATGGGTGCCTGGGATGGCACCATGAGGATCATGAAAGTTAAAGATATTATGAAAAAAAAAGTAGTGGTGTGCACCATCACTGACTCTATCAGCGTTGCCGCAAAAAAAATGAGGAAGAACAACATAAGCGGCATGCCTGTAATGGATGGCAGCAAATTGGTGGGCATAATCACCGAAGGCGATATCCTTCGAATTCTAAGAACCCCAAAATATTCCAAAGAACTTTGGCTGCCAAGTCCATTGGAGCTTATCGAGGTACCCATGCGTGAATTAGTGGGATGGGTTGAGACGAAAAAAGCACTAGAAAACATAGGCAATATGCCAGTAATAGATGTCATGACAAAACGGGTGTACACGATCTCAACCGAAGACGGCATTGAGAAAGCAGCTGAGATGATGACCACGCAAGATATCAATAGGCTTCCGGTCATTGATGGTAGCAAATTGGTCGGAATCGTCACGAGGGGAGATATAATAGCAGGACTCGGTGGCAAAAAATGAAGCTTCTAAGCGGAGGAGTATGTGCAGTACCTGCCATTAAGGGGTATGGCACAAAAGAGGGTTCACAAGGTCTTGCAGTTATAACCGGAAGAGGTGAAACCGTAGGTGTGTTTACCCTAAACAAAATAAGGGCCGCACCAGTTGTCGTTACAAGTAGGCGCTTGCCTAGCATCATGAATGCTGTTGTCGCATATAGTGGGAGCGCCAATGCTTTTACTGGAGATAAAGGTATCAAAGATGCAGAAAAGATGGCCTTGTTGGTTGCCAGTGCATTGGGCATTGATCCTGAATCCGTAGGAGTCGCTTCCACAGGCATTATCGGGCGCCCCGTCAATATGGGTTGGATTGAGGACCATGTTGAAAATGTAATAGAAGGGTTGACCTCAGATCCTATAGGAAGTGAGGCTGCGACAAGGGCAATCATGACAACCGACAAGATACTCAAACAAATTGCGGTTGAGATCGAAGGTGTCTGCATAGGAGGGATCGCAAAGGGGTCAGGCATGATCGAGCCGAACATGGCTACAATGCTTTCGTTCATCTACACAGATGCGGAGCTGCCAACAGAATCGCTTCAAAAATGTCTAAGAAAGTCAGTAGATAAGAGCTTTAACATGCTCGTTGTTGATGGCGACACTAGTACGAATGACATGGTTCTTCTGACCGCAACCGGAGACAAGGAGATATCTGAGGAAATATTTCAGGAAGGCTTGGATTTTGTATGCATTCAACTGGCAAAGATGATGGCAAGAGATGGTGAAGGTTCAACCAAATTCATCGAAGTTTGCATTAGAGGCGCAAGGTCAAAAGAAGATTCAAAAAAAGCTGCAAAGGCAGTTGTGAGATCTACATTAGTGAAGGCCGCTGTCTTTGGCGAGGACCCCAACTGGGGTCGCATCGTAGCTGCCATAGGGCGATCTGGTGCTGAGATTAAAGAGGATAAAATCACTCTAGAATTCTCGGATGGATCTAAAACCTTGACATTGGTCAAGGAAGGAGATATCATTTATAGCGGCAAGAAGGCAAAAGAGGTCATGGCTTGTGACGAGCTTATCATCACAGTGGATCTGGGACTTGGAAAGTACGAAGCAACCGCATGGGGCTGTGACCTAACCTATGATTATGTCAAGATCAATTCGGAGTATATAACGTGAATTATTATCAAAAGAGCAACGATCATACCCCTAAGTAGAAATATTTTTGATATTATCTATCAGCATGTAAAAAAAATAGAAACGAGCGGAAATCTCTTTATTTAGTTTTAGTTGAACACGATGCTATCTATGACTATTCTTTAGTATTTGAACGCTCTTCTTTACTATGCGAACCCGATTTTAACATTTATTATAACAGATATACTAGTTAAGAAATAAACAAAAACTAAGCATATACTGACATAATTACTATATTAACATCGATTTTAATATCGCTTTGGTCTATGTTTTTGGTAGCACTCCCTGCAATATACAGGTCTTGTACCATCCGGCTTGAAAGGAACTTCGGTTTCAGTACCACAATCTGCACATGTTACAGTGTGCATCTCTCGTGGTGCTCTGTCGAATCTCCTAGGGCCGAAATCTCTACCTCTACCACTCATTTTATTTTTTTCTCCTTTTTTTATAACCCGTCGGAAGTAAACTCCCTCTTGGTTAAGAGGCATTCAGCCTCATGGTATATAGATTTATGGGTTATTTAAGGTGTTTTCATCCATAACTCATCGATAAAAGGGTTTTTAAGTTCAAGGCATAATAGGTGAGCATATGTTAAAAAGGGAGAATGTCTTAATTGAGGCTCTTCCTTACATCAGGGAATTGCAGGACTCCACCACGGTGATCAAGATCGGTGGACACGCGATGCTAGATCAAACGGTCATGGAGGATATAGTCAGAGATTTGGTGCTTCTACGCTACGTTGGGGTGCGCCCCATAGTAGTGCATGGCGGAGGTCCAGAGATAACCAGAAATACGGAGAAAATGGGGAAGAAGCCAGAGTTCATAGCTGGGCTCAGAATAACGGATGAGGAGACCTTAGATATCGCTCAAATGGTGCTGGTTGGGAAGGTGAACACACGCATCGTCTCATTGATCGGCAAGCATGGCGCTAAAGGAATAGGATTATCTGGAAAAGATGGACGCTTAATCGTTGCAAGGAAAAAATCACCACAAAAAGTCCTCATAGAGGGTATTGAAAAAGAGGTGGACCTTGGATGGGTGGGTGAAACCGAGAGCATAAATCCAGAAATACTTATGTTGGCGGTCGAGAAAGGTTATATACCCGTGATATCACCCATAGCGGTGGATATTGATGGAAACAGCCTAAATATAAATGCAGACAGTGTTGCTGGCGACATAGCGTCATCAATCAAATCCAAGAAGCTGATCATGCTGACGGATGTGCCCGGCATTCTACAGGACCCTTCAGATCCAAAATCCATCATATCACAAATCTCGTTAGATGATGCCAAGAAGCTGATTTCTAGCAAAACCATCCAAGAAGGAATGATCCCTAAGATAGAGGCATGCGTAAAAGCAATTGAGGGCTCTGTCGAGAAGGCACACATACTTGGTGGAAATTTACCTCATGCACTTTTGCTTGAACTTTTCACTGATAAAGGAATAGGAACTATGATCTATAGGTGAGAAACCATGGGAGCGATGCGAGAAATCGAGCTGGAGGGGCATATTATTGATTCGATGGTCCTGACAAAGGTATTCGATAAGATAATGGACATGGACGGCGAGTTTGAGATCTTGGATTTCAGAATCGGGAAACATAAGAAAGAGCATAGCTATGCTCGCCTAATGGTTACTGGCGAGGATGATGCACATGTGGATAGAATCCTGAGCGAGTTACATAGACTGGGTGCACGCTTGCCAGAAATGGAAGATGCCCTATTGGAAAAAGCACCAGCTGACAAAGTAATCCCAAAGGGCTTTTACTCCACCACTAATCATCCAACCTATGTCAGGCATAATGGCAAATGGTTATCCGTCGAAGCCATAGGGATGGATTGTCTGATCACCATAGATAAAAATAGGGCAATATGCAAACCACTTTCCCATGTTCGTAAGGGAGATTCAATCGTGATTGGGCAAAGGGGTGTACGCGTGACCCCTCCCGAGAGACCAAGGGAGAGATCTGTTTTTGAATTCATGGGCAATGCTACCTCGTCTGAGAGACCCTCAGAGACGCTGATTCGCCAGATTGCCGAAGAAATAATTGACGTAAAAAAGAAAGATGGTAAGATAGCGGTGGTGTGTGGACCTGCAATAGTCCACACTGGAGCATCGGGTGCACTTGCAGAGATGGTCAAGAAAGGATACGTGAACGTCTTGTTGGCTGGAAATGCATTAGCCGTTCATGATATCGAGCATAATTTGTATGGTACTTCCCTAGGAATGGACATAGAGAAAGCGGAGCCTGTCCCAGGTGGGCACAAACATCACATCTACGCGATCAGCGAGGTCATGCGGGCGGGCTCCATAAGGGCTGCAGTAGAGCAGGGTATAATCACCAGCGGAATCATGTATGAGTGCATTAAAAATGATACGCCATTCGTACTCGCCGGCTCCATTCGAGATGATGGACCGCTGCCAGATGTTATAACGGATGCGATGGTGGCACAGGACAAGATGAGGGCTGCGGTAAAAGATGTGGACCTGGTGCTGATGATGGCTACCATGCTGCACTCCATAGCGATCGGTAACCGCCTCCCATCCTATGTGAAGACCATTTTCATCGATATCAACCCTGCCACCGTGACGAAGATCATGGATAGAGGAACGGCGCAGGCAATGGGGATCGTGACAGATGTGGGAACCTTCCTGCCAATGCTAGTCGAAGAGTTGGCTAGTTTAGAGAGTATGTGAGGTTATTTATAGAATTCAAGAGGAGAAGGTATCCGAACTTGAGTTCGGATATGGGTAGTTATATGAAATAATAATCAAAAAGATTATAAAAGATTATAGTGGTAAAAATGTTATGTATAGCCGTCTGAAATATATATGTTTACACATATATGATACAAGGCGATAAGATGACTCGACAAGAACGTATTCAACTGATAGAACAACTTGAGAGACTGACTAACTCGAAGGTTATTGTGCTGTTTCATTCATCAAGATCAGGGCCACTTGCAAGTGCTAAGCTGAGCATAGAGCAAGTTAGATATTTATATGAACATTTGAGAGGGAACCAATTTGAAAAGGTCACCTTATTCTTGTATACACAAGGTGGTGATACAAACGTCCCATTAAGATTGGTTCAAGTTATAAGGGAACATTGTAATAATTTTGAGGTAATGGTGCCATATAGGGCACATAGTGCTGGTACACTCATATCTTTAGGTGCAGACAAGATAATTATCGGAAAAATGGGAGAGTTATCTCCTATTGATCCTACAACCGCAAACCCGTTTAATCCTGAAGATGAGAACAACAAACCAAACAAAATCCCAATAAGTGTAGAAGATGTCACTGCTTATTTAAATCTGTCCGAAGATAAATATGGGATTTGCGGTGAAGACAATAAACTTCAGGTTTTCCTTGCGTTATCTGACCGAATCCACCCGTTAGCTCTTGGGAACGTTTACAGAAAGATTCAACTTATCAGGATACTTGCTAAACGATTAGTTGAACAACAAAATAAAAATAATCGTCCAGAACCAGAAAAAATGAATCGGATTATTGAACAACTTACTGAGAAATTATATGCTCATGATTATTTCATCGGTCGTCAAGAAGCGAAGTCTCTGGAACTCAATATAGAATTTCCATCAGAAGAAATGGAAACTAATATGTGGATGTTATACGAGAATTATGAAAAGGAATCTGAGATGATGAAACCATTCACACCAGAGAAAATATTTGATGATAATATAAAGGATAGAACGCAATTTAAACTTCCTGATAAGGTTCAGTTCAAAATTCCTCAGGAGCTTTCGGGTGCTGCACCAGACGTGCAACAAAAAGTTATCCAACAGATTGTATCACAAATTGTCCCTCAGGTTCAGCTAACCACTCCCATTGATGTATCTTTTCCATCAGCATTTATAGAGACAACAGGAAGATGTGATGCCCATTATGTAGAGGCGAAAATAACAGGAAATATCGAGCCAACTGGAAAAAGAAACATAAACGTTGCATTACATATGCTCTGGAAAAGTGAAACCAACATTACGCAACAAAAGGGGGATAAATAATATGCTACATGGAAAGGCTTGTGCGATAATATTAGGTGAAATAACTATTGAAACATCCGTGATATCGGGGACTACTAACATTGGAACAGGTACCACCGTTTTAGAAGTGGAATATCCTGCTAATGTGAACATTCAATTCCAGAGCGACCAAGAATCCATTTCAATCACGAGTGAAAAACCTTAGAGATAAAAAGTACTATGTGCTCAGTTAAAGCGAATTGGTCTTTTACTAACGAATATCTACCCCTTTCGCTTGCACTTCTCAAACTTCTTTTAATCGCATAGGTTAGGCGACATGCATTCTTTACTTTTTAGGTAGTTTTCCCGCTAAGCTTTAAGAATAAGATGGCAAAACAAAATTTTTGATATAATCAAGCCAACTCAAAAGACATTTAAATACGTATTAACCAAATTTAAATCCATGAAAGGATTTACCACAGACATCGAAAAAGACACATTAAAAAACGAAAATTTCCGCAAGGTGTTATACACCTCAAAACACAGCCAACTGGTTCTGATGAGTTTAAAACCCAATGAGGACATCGGCATGGAGGTTCATTTGGAAAACGATCAATTCTTCCGCTTTGAAAATGGGCAAGGAAAGTGCATCATTGACGGCAATGAATATGAAGTTGGTGACGGCATCGCCGTTGTTGTGCCTGCCGGGGCGAAACACAATATTATTAACACGTCGGATAAGGAAGAACTGAAGATGTATACAATATATTCTCCTGCCCACCATAAAGACGGTATTGTCAGAGCTACTAAAGAAGAAGCCGAGGCTAGAGAAGCAGAATTTGATGGTGTAACTACTGAATAGAATGATTTCTTGAAAAGATTTTTGCAAGCGGGAAAGTGAAACGAAAGATAAAAAATGCGACAACAGCAGATAACAGTGGATACGAGGGAAATCAAAGATTTCTCCAGATTGCCTTCAACAACTTCTTTTATCTGCAAATCATTATATGCCATTGCCTCATTCAAGGAGAAGATAAGATATGATTGACGTCATTTCATACTTATTAATCGGTTTATTTGCAGGGTTTATCAGTGGGTTAATTGGCATCGGTGGTGGAGTCATTATCGTACCGATATTGATTTACCTGTTGGGTCTCACCCAGCACCAAGCACAAGGAACAACATTGGCTTTACTAATTCCTCCAATTGGTTTATTAGCTGCTTGGACCTACTACAAGCATGGTTATGTAAATCTAACTATAGCAGTTTTTGTTTGTTTAGGTTTTTTTATCGGGGGATTGTTTGGTGCAAAGTTAGCTGTGGGGTTGTCAAATGAAACACTGCGAAAGGTCTTTGGGGTTGCATTGCTGTTAATAGCTTTATACATGATTTTTAAGAGATGAGCCCTAACCTACTTCTACTCTACTCCACAGACATCAAGGGATAGTCGATCTCCTCATCATATCTTATGATTCCTGCGACCTTGGCAGAGCCATATTGTACCTCTATGCGAACGTCAAGCATCTTCCCCTCCAATTCGCAATAGCCAAATTTATTCAGCTTAGCTTGGACCCTGCTGCGGTCTATTAAGACCTTTGCGCTTAACACATAAGGCTGAGCTGAGGCGCTCTTCTCCATAGCGCGCTCTAAGCTGTCCAACGTTTCCATGTTGATGGGTGCACCAGTATATTGGTGATAAAGCGCCCCCAGTTTGATTCCGAGCTCGAATAACGCACGTTCTCTATCCGATTGCATACTTCACCTTGTACAATAACGGGCTTAATATGTAGCATGTGACCATCGTAAGAGGTATCAGGTTGATCAAGTGGATGTTTTGGACAGAGTATATGACGATGCTGGAGATGAACACAATGCCAATGGATATCAGGATTTTTCTATCCTTAATTTTTGGATAGCTAGCTGTGCTCAACATCAGCGCTGACAGAATGAGATAGGAGCTTGCCAAGATCCATGGATCTGCTTGGATGGTGATGAGTAGTGCCATACAGATCCCGCTCCCTGTGATAGGCAACCCAATGAAATCCTTTCTCTTTGAACTTATGTTGAATCTTGCCAATCTCAACATTCCGCATGTCAGATATGCTGCCGTAAAACCTGATGCAATATATGGGTTTATCTCGTTGATAAGCATGTAACCGGATACAGCAGGCACGATACCAAAAGATATAAAATCCGCAAAAGAGTCCAGATTTACGCCAAAAATGCCCTGCTCTATATTTCTTGCGAGAACTCCATCCAGACCGTCTACAAGTGCCGCAAACAAGATTAATACAGAAGCGCTTCTAATCTCTCCCCTTGCTATCATCAACAGGGCAACGAATCCGAGCAAAGCGTTCACGATCGTCACCAAATCCGGTAACTTGATTAGCTTAAGAATGTTCATCTCTCCCTCGCTATCACAGACTCTCCTGCTTTGACCTTGTCGCCTGGCTTGACGATGAGATCGTACTCAGGTGGGATGGTCACTTCCACTTTAGATCCGAATAAGATCGTTCCAATCCTTTGTCCCGCCTCCACTTTATCCCCCTCTTGCACATAGCAAACAATTCTTCTCGCCAGAATGCCTGCGATCTGGACTACGCTAACATCTCCATGTCTCGTTTCGATCGTGATATGGTTTTGCTCGTTTTGATGCGTGTCGAGGAAAGCAGGCCTATGCACTCCCTTCAGATATTTGATCTTTTTGATGATGCCTGCCAGGGGTGCCCTATTGACATGTACATCACGAAGCCTCATAAATATGGCCACTTTGATCCCAGCATGCATCACCACTCCATCGGCTGGAGATAAGAACCCCTTTCCCTTTGGTATTCGATCTGGATCCCTGAAGAATATCATAAAAAAAACTACCAGAGCAGCACAAAAAATTGCGATCGGATATAGCTTAAGCAACATGGCACCCATGGTCAAAACCAAGGGTGGCACTATCCAACCAACAGAGCCCTTTGCTATCATTCTCTAACCAACCTAAACATCCTTGTTAAATCTGCTATCATGTCAACAACTTCTGGTAAGATCAAAAAAACGATATAAGCTATCAGAAATAGTGCAATCGTGGACCCTATCTTAGCAAGGCCATGATGTGCTATGTAAAAACTATGCTCACCAAACCATTGGTATCCGTATGCAGCCATGACGAACATGTTTCTGATTATGTTGAGAATGTATATCAATGGAACCGATGCCATAAACGCCTTGAATCTTCGTATGGGGGGTGCATCAACTGCAAAAGTAACCCCAGTAAACAATGCCATGCTTTCGATTCCCGTGCAGGCAAGTATTATCTCAATTTTATATCCGTTCAGAAGAATATTGCTCCCTATTTGAGTGGCAGGAGTGCCTAAAAAATTCAATCCCCAGACCGTCTGGAAAGTTACAGTATTTATCAGGAAACCCTTCAGCAAAGACATTTCAGCGAATGGAAAATAAAAGAATCCACCGATCACCACTGCGAAGGTTATCGTGAGTAGCGTGTCTGATTTAGGTGACCGGAAGTTGAAAAATACCATACAAATGCAAAACAAGCTCACAAAAATCGTCAGAACCGCGTTAAAAAAGTCCGCAATTTCGAGGTAATGTAGTGGTTGTATAGCCCAATGCGCCGCAAAAAACATCCATCCAAAGGCGCCGATAATGTTCTTATTTCTGGGCATAATGAGGGCTATTAGAAATAATATAAGTGAGGTCCATAGGATTATCATTGTGCAACACCGTTATGAATCATGAACTCAATTATGTTATAGGCGTTTATAAAAGTTAACGAGAGATAACATGATCTATAATTTAGCAGTCGATGCGATAATCCTATACGACAAAAAGATCGTTTTGATTAAACGAAAAAACCCGCCCTATGAAAATTATTATGCATTGCCAGGCGGCTTCGTTGAAAAAGGTGAAACGGTGGAACAGGCTTTGATACGAGAAGCGAAGGAAGAAACTGGACTCGACATAGAGGTTCTGAAACTTGTGGGCGTATATTCCGATCCTGAAAGAGACCCTCGTGGCAGAGTGGTATCCTTATGCTATCTTACAAAAGCGAAGGCAAATGGCAAGCTTGCTCCTGCCTCGGATGCAGGTGAAACTAAACCGTTTGACATCTCGGAATTGCCAAAACTCGCTTTTGATCACGAAAAAATGATAGTTGATTCAAAGAGGTATATAGAATAAATGGATTTTTGTCCAAAGTGTGGAAGCATCATGCTTCCATCCGATGACATGTTGAAATGCAGAAAATGTGGACATTTCAAGATAAGGGAAAGTGGATTTATATCAAAGGAGCCTAGGCAAGAAAGAGAGATTACAGTACTCGAGAAGGATGAGGAGGTGGGATTACCCACAACAAGCGTGCGCTGCTCAGAGTGTGGTAACGATACAGCATATTGGTGGTTGCGACAGCTGCGCTCTGCAGATGAGAGCGAAGTTCGATTCTTTAAGTGTACTAAATGCAAAAAGACGTGGAGAGAGTACAACTAATTAAAGCTCTACACATATTGCTCTTGGAACAGCGTGATTGAGCAGTCCCATAATCTATGCAAGATGTAACCGTTCTTTGTTATCAAAATGATTATAAGCTAAAAAGTTTGTATCTTTAGACGGGTGTGGAAAAATGGTATTCAAAGCAGTTATAGATGCAGATATATTGAAGGACTCGATAGAAGCGATATCCACTCTGGTGGATGAGGCAAAGTTTAAGCTAAGTCCAAATGGAATAAGCCTCATGGCAGTAGACCCCGCAAATGTTGCGATGGTATCTTTTGAGTTGAGTTCTGATGCGTTTGATTCTTATGAGTCTACAGAGGGTGAGATAGGGTTGGATCTGATTAAGCTTGCCAATGTCTTAGGAATGGCTGATAGATCTGATAAAGTGGGGCTTGAATTAAATGAAAAGACGCACAAGTTGGCGATTTCGATGGGGGGGCTTTCATACACGCTTTCACTTCTTGATCCTTCTTCCATCAGAAAGGAGCCAAAAGTACCTTCCCTAGATCTGCCGGCAAAGGCTACGTTAAATGGAAATGATTTGAGAAGGGCTGTCAAAGCAGCAGAGACTGTGAGCGATCATATGGTCTTGGGCGTGGACGGAGACGTTCTCTTCATGGAAGCTAAGGGCGACACCGATCAAGTTAGGCTTGGGCTGACAAGGGACGAATTGATCGATCTAACTGCATCTGGTCCTGCGAGGTCATTGTTCTCACTTGACTATTTGAGTGATATGAGCAAGGCATTAAAAAAGGTAGATGAGATAACGATTCACTTGGGTAAGGATTTCCCTATTAAGATCAATTTCATGGTGGCTAATGGGAATGGCAAAGTTGGATACTTGCTCGCTCCTAGGATAGAGTCATAATAATTATGGACATAAAATTAGAAGATGCTTACTACCCTTTTACCCTTAGGGCTTCGGATTATGTGAAGAGTTCGGGCAAATCTATAGAGAGTTTGTTGGATGGCGAGTTTGGCAATGCTGTCATTACCAGAGCCAAAGAGAGAGTGATACAAGCAATCCAGGGAGAGATAAAAAATATTTTTGACGATAAGAAAATTCCAACAGAAATAGACATAGAGAAAGAGTTGTTTTCATATCCTGTTGCCCGAATTTTTATATCTTGTATTAAGGACCGTTACCTCATCAGCCGATATGCTTTGAAGGAGGCAGAGGCGGCACATTCTCACATGGCAGATGAAGAGCCAAAATTTCTGGAAGAATTGGCAAGAGAATTCAACATCCAATGTGAGCTCGTCGGTAGATATGATTTCCGGATTCATTTCGCAGATTATCTAAGATTTGCATCCAGGATGCATGATCCTAAGTGGAAGCTGGTGAATCGCCGCCTAGAGGCGGGACAAGTACTTGTAATAAAGAATGATTTTACTAGGCTGCTTCAGGAGGCTATGGGTGACAGAATAAAAAGCTATCTTCCTCTAGATGTCTCGCCATCCTTGAAGAAGGCATTTTCATCCCATATAGCAGAGATCAAAGAGCATTTAGAGGAATTAAAGGCAGAATTCGGCTCGGATGATTTTGGAGAGATCGATTCGGAGTGCTTTCCACCCTGCATTAAACATATGCTGGCCCTAGTTCAAGCTGGTCAGAATTTAGCTCATTCTGCGCGTTTCGCGCTAACATCTTTTCTGGCAAACATCGGAATGGGCGCGGAAGAGATAATCGATATCTATCGCGTTTCGCCTGATTTCGATGAGGGACAGACCAGTTACCAGGTTAAACACATCATAGGGTCCTCTGGAAAGGCCTACACTGCACCCACTTGTGCCACGATGGCCACCTATGGGAATTGTTTTGGAAAAGAACAAATTTGCGATTGGATATCACATCCTCTAAGCTTCTATCGGAAAAAGCTGAATTATGGCGGCAAGAGCGCTAGAAAAGAGGATGATGTTGAAGATGAGGCTTCTGTTGAGTCTACCACCAATGAATGATATAAAATCTTCTATGACTTTTTCAATTAAGCCTTCATCTAGATCAAGACTACTTCACCTAAATCAATACTAAAGACCTTCTCCAGGACTCGTGGTCGTAAGCTTAACATGCTTCACACCTTTCAATGCCATCATCTTCTCCACAATACTTTTGACATCCTGTGATTCACCTCTCACTAGTATGACCTCTAGGCAATTTTTCTCATCCAAATGAACGTGAAGCGAAGATTCTATAAGCTTTGAATAGTCATGCTCTATGTCAGTAAGCTCGTCCACTAATCCTCTCTGGCTATGATCAAAGATGAGAGTGATCGTGCCAACTCGATCTCCTTTTTGCTCGCTCATCCACTCATAATCAATGATGTAGTTCCTGATTGAATCCCTGATACCCTCCGAACGGGAAGAGTACCCTCTCACTGCTATGATCTCATCAAATCTATCCAACAAATTGGCCGGAAGCGATACGCCGATTCGCATTAAGTCCTTCTTCATACTATCCTCTTAGCTTATTCGTATATAGCTCGTAGCAATAAATAACACTTTCGAGGGTCAGATAATGCCATTTTTTGATGTTAAAGCAGTTATTATTGATGTTAAGATTGGTAACATCTCTAAACTTCTTTTTAAGATTCTCTGTTTTTGTCGCATATTCCATTTGTTTTCGATAACTTTTATTGATCTATACTCCTCTATTTATTTTCCTTTTCCATTTTCTTTTATAGGTCTTATAGGCACGATATGAGGTCTTCCATTGTCATTACTCACCTCTGCTTCCACACCGTAAACTTGTTTTATGTTATCTGGTGTGAGAACCAAAACAGTATTACCCGCGGCAAAAATCTTACCATTATTTATCATTATTACTCTATCAGCGTATCTTGAAGCTAAGTTAAGGTCGTGGATAGCCATTATCGCCGAGATTTGCCTTTCTCTTACGATTTTCTTTATTATATCCATTACCTCAAGCTGATGTCTGATGTCAAGGTTAGAGGTAGGTTCATCCAACAAAAGGACCTCTGGCTCCTGAGTGAGTGCGCGTGCAATGAACACTTTCTGTCGTTGCCCACCACTGAGTTCATTAATGTCACGCATGGCAAGGTCTTCTATGTTTAGCAAGCGTAATGCTTCTAAAACCTTTTCAGTGTCTTTTTCACTACTTCGCCAGCCGATATGAGGACGTCGGCCCATGAGAACAGTGTCGAATACTATAGTAGGGAAGACCCGAGAAGTACTTTGCGGGATATAGCCTATTTTTTTCGCAAGTTCCAATAGACGTAACTCGTTTATATCCTGTTCATCCAACAGTATAGTTCCGCGCTGAGGCTTCAAAATTCTGTCGATGCATCTGATCAACGTAGATTTCCCAGCCCCATTTGGACCTACCACCCCTAAAATTTCTGATGCTTCGAGTTCTATACATATCTCTTTGATTATGGGAACACTAACATAGCTGAACTCGACATCTTTTACTTTTAATTTCATCATTTTGTTCTTATTTCACCTCACCAATACTCCCTTCTTCTTCTTGCTAACAAGTAAAAGAACAAAGGTCCCCCCATGATGTAAGTCAAGATTCCCACAGGAAGAATCACGGGTGCTATGATTGTTCTTGCAACGGTATCTGCGCCAAGCAAAAGTGCGGCACCGAAAAGACCCGACGCAGGGATCAAAAATCTATTATCCCCTCCAATAGTTATTCTGCAGATGTGAGGGGCAACTAATCCTATAAATCCTATGCCTCCAGTAAAGCAGATGATTCCTGCAGTTAGCAAAGAAGCAATCACCATTATGAAGATTCTAGTTCGCTCGACATTTACACCGAGGCTTTTTGCAGTCCCATCTCCAGCACCCATGACGTTGACATCCCAGGACTTCCACATGAGCAAAGGAACACAGGACATAATCACAATAGATACAGGCAATAAATTATCCCATGAAGATTTTCCAAGACTTCCCACCATCCAGAAATAAGCCTCTTTTACCGCTTCTGCTTCACCAAAATACATTAATAGCTGCGTTGCCGCGGAAAAAATGTGGAATAATGCAATACCAGCAAGAATCATTGTTTCGGGTGTAGCTCTTCGGTAGCGTGTCAGCCCGAGGATGATGAAAGTTGGAATCAAAGAGAAGAGGAATGCATTTCCGATTATAAGATACCTTCCAGCGATGAGACCTGCACCGAGAAGGATGGCAAGGGCAGCACCAAATCCGGCACCAGTAGCGATTCCCAAGGTAGTGGGGCTTGCAAGTGGATTCCTTAAAATACCTTGCATCATCGTGCCTGCAATTGCGAGTCCTATGCCGGCTAAAATCCCCATCATGATTCGTGGTAATCTTAAGTTCCAAACGACAATCTCTTTGGTCGTTTCGACATTTTGAAATAGACCATGCCATATTATTGAATAGACCTCTTTGACGGTGAGAGGGTAAGAGCCCAGCGTTGCGGCTATTCCCGCGATAATAAAAATTAGGATGAAAGAAGAGAGAATAAAAATGATTTTACGCCCGATAAACTCCTTGTATTCTGCTTTTATTTCCGATCTCGTTTCGGTTATAGTCTCAGTGCTCGTTTCGGTTATAGTCTCAGTGCCTGATGGCATCTTCTTCCATCTCTCTTCATTAATTTTTTTAATAGTATAATATTCTGTGCTATATACACGTCACGTTTTTGATATAAAATATCTTCTATCTATAAACTTTTCATATTTTTCGTATTGCTCTTTTATTTTCGCGCTCTTTGTCTTGATCTCGATGATGTTCGCCTCAACTTGGTTCTGAGTATGCATAAACACCCTCTGTGACAAGTTTATTTATCTGCTCCATGATGACTATGTTTATGATGACTATGCTTATGATTATCACGAACATGGTGATGTTCCCGTAAATGTTTCTCAACCCATTCTGGCAAAGTAGCTTCTGGATAACTGTCAAAACCTACAATATATGGTTTTATATCCAGAATAGGGGTTTCATCTAAGGCATCCAATCCTTTCACCAAGACCCGTCCGTTCTCAGGTGAAAAATTTATTAATTCCACTACCGAAAGACCAACAGGATTAGGTCTGGCTGGCATCCTGGTGGCAAAGACTTTCACTTGCGGGGGCTTATGGCTATGCTTCGGCAGCTTCCATTCGCCTGCTTTGTGAATCCAAAAGAGGACAATTATGTGAGAGTAACCATTTAAACCTTCTAAACCTGTAGCATGTTCGGGATAAAGCATTATTTCAGAAGTATCTTCGCCCCATCCCTTTTTTCCATGAGGGTGTGGTATATCATCAAAATGGTGATATTTTGATTTGACATAGCCTATGGGATTCACGACATAACTTTCTCGACGAGTCTCATCATTGCTTTCAACAGGCATAATATCACTTCACCTCCGGGTACACGAACACGTCGTGCTCGTCTAAATCGTAGTCCAATCGCTGGAACCGTTTCAGGTATTCTTGATGGATTGCTTTCGGGTCGAGGTCCGTAAAGAGCTCGGGATAGAACCACCTTGCCATGTAAGTAGCACTCATGAAGTTGGCAGTGCTGCCTACAAGATCCTGATCAATGAGATAAACTCGGTTGGCTTTCACTGCGGTCATGTTCTCCCATTCAGAGCGGTTCATAATATCGTCTCTTAGGTTTTTCATTTTTTCATGGTTATCTTCGTCATAGCCACAGATGCCGGGTTTGCATAACACCGTCTTGACAATAACATCAGGATTCTCATTTATTAGCCACTCTTTATCTACTTCAACGATTGGTCTTTCAGACATGTGCGTTAAATCAGCAGCGATGTTTATGCCGCCTGCCGCTTCACACACCTCGTGACCTGCCGAACCCTTAACAAAAGCATGGTAATCGTTGAAATGCTCGACAAATACTCGTTGCCGTTCATCATCGGGAATTTTCGCTACTCTTGCCTTAATTGTTTCATCTATGAAGCCCTGATAGAAATCACAGAACCGTTCAGCTTCTTCTTCGGTATCAAGGACATATCCAAGTTTCTCGATGTTGCTCGTCATCATTTCCAATCGACCCATGTCCCATCGAACAAGCGCAATTGTAGCCGGTAGACTCTTTTCAAGCCCATCTGAAGTTCCTAACAATCTACCCGTGCAAACTATATCTGGATTCAACTCGATGATCTTCTCTATGTCAGGACTAGAAGCCTCGCCAGCGGATGGCAACTTGCTTAATTCTGGAAAGAACGTTTTCTTTCCCACTATATCCCTTGAAACCCCACACACCCCATCTTCAGCTTTAACTATTTTTATAGCTTCAGCAACAGGGTAGGTAAGAACAACAATCCGCTCTACTGGCCTGTATATCGTCACCGCTCTATCGGCAGAATCGGTAATCGTCTTGGGCTTTCCAGCCCAATGCGCGTAGACATAAGCAGCATCTCCAATCTCATCCAATGAGTACTCACCTTCATCAAGCATATATGGGAGGATTGCGTTCACAAGCTCATCCTTTGTCAATACATTGTCTCCGTCATCACATGGTATTTTCGTTTCGTATGCAGCCGCAGGCGTGAATGCCAGTGGAATTGCTGATGAAAGAAGCAATATTACCAATACAATGGATAATGTCTTTCTCATTCCGCATCATCTTCCATTTTCACTCTGCAGGGGTGGTCTTCAACTTTAATCTCGCCATGGCACTCTTTTATCTGCTCTAGCGTGCATTCCTTTGGGGCGTGTTTACACATCTTTCGTGTTGCCTCCCTTCCCCTTCTTTCTAAAAATAACCAAAAACGCTATTACCAATGATGCCACTGCGAAAATCGCATCGAAGCCCGGCACATCAGAGGTAGATACTGGCGTTGGAGTAGATGTAGGTGTAGTAGCTGCTACTGGCTTTGGAGTTGCCAATGTAGGTGTTGACGTTGCAACTGTATGCGTAGGTGTTGCAGCCGTAGGTGTTGCCGCCGCCTCCACTATCACCATACCATCTGCTATCGTCTCCCACCTTTCTTTACCCTCTTCTAATTCTGGACTTAGCACTAACAGGTCAACCCACTTACCGGTGAAAGTACCTTCGCCTGAAGAGGACGCCTTCACTTTGTACGTTATCTCCGTCTCGTTTATCACCGCAAATGCAATCTTTTGCCCTGAAATTCTGACCTGATCCGAGGGGTGCGTCGTGCTGACATAGGAGAACCTTTCTGGAAGAGTTTCCACGATGCCACCGATATTAAGATCAGATATAGTCAGCATAACATCGAACTCTGAATTTGGAGACGGAGATATCGTTGAAAAACTTCTGGTAACGCTGATTTCTTCCGCCATTACTGGCGTTGCCAATGCTCCTACAAAAAGACACATAGCCACTAGCAAGAGCACTCCACCCTTTATTTTCAACTTTTTGCTTCCTCTATCTGACATTAACCTCCTCTTGTTACCATGGTATACCCCTTTATGTAATAAATATGTTTTGGTTAGTAATATTACAAACATACAAAAAATATTATTAGTAACAACAATTTTCAGTTTTCAAAAATTTTAGCATAAAAAAGAATATTATTAAAACGTAGTGTTATCCTTAGGAAAAAATTTATTACCAATGGTGACAATTAACTCATTGAGGGTTAAATGATCATGAATGTGTCATCAATACAATCGCTAACTCTCCATGAAATGTAAAAAAAGGGCAATATCAATAAAATAGGGTGATAGAATTGCACATACCCGACGGATTTTTGAGCACGCCGATATGGATGTCGATGTGGATAATAGCCATATTGATCGTCGGCTATGCGGTCAAGAGAACAAACGAAAAGCTCGGAGAAAAGCATGTGCCCATGATGGGCGTTCTAGCCGCGTTCATATTTGCAGCGCAGATGCTGAACATGCCAGTTGCAGGTGGCACATCTGGACATATGCTCGGCGGCGTTCTGGCAGCAATCTTCCTTGGACCTTTCGCTGCGACAATAGTCATGTCAACTGTTTTTACCGTCCAAGCAATATTCTTCCAGGATGGCGGAATTACCTCCTTGGGAGCGAACATATTTAATATGGGATTGATGGGGACAATTCTGGGATATTACATATACCAAGGAATAAGAAAAGCAATTGGTGGAGACAAAGGGATTCTAATTGGTGCAGGGATTGCAGCATGGATCGCTTTGACGCTTGGAGCAATGACGTGTGCGATAATGCTTAGCGCATCTGGAATTGTTCCGTTGAAAGTTGCATTACCAGCGATGGTAGGCATACATGCAGTAATCGGGGTCATAGAAGCGGGCATAACCGTGGTAGTCGTGGGAATGGTATTAAAGTCTAGACCAGATTTACTGGAACTGCAAAAAATATAGGTGATATAAATGGATATAAGATGGTGGCATATTGGCCTTATCATAGCATTGGTGCTTGCCGGAGGGGTTTCGCTATTTGCTTCCTCGTTCCCAGATGGTTTGGAAAGAGTTGCAATAAATCATGACTTCATAGAACTGGGAGAGGGTTATGAGGTGATTCATTCACCGATGCCCGATTACACCGTGCCAGGCATAGGCAACGAAGTCTTGGCAGCTTCGCTTGCAGGCTTGATAGGAACTCTGATGATGTTTGGACTCGTGTACGGAGTTGGGAAAGCGTTAAAGAGAAGTTCAGTGAAGTAAACTCTTTTTTCTTCACAATTTTTTCTTTAGGATTTGCTGGATGACTGCGTTGGATGAAGATGTGGTGAAAACTGCGCTCCTTGTGACCACAGAATGGTTAACATGAAGAGTGAGAAATTAAAGATTTTATTGGAGCGCTGGATACCATACATAAAGCAGCATGAAAAGAAAGTTATTGAAAAGCCTGAAAGATGCCAGTAGAAACTTAATATAGAAATAAAAAAGGCGTTTAAAGATGAAACACGATTTCATAGACAAGTATGCCGATCTTGAGAGCATAATACATCGTTTAGATCCACGTATAAAGATAGTATCTTTTTTCTCTTTCATACTATTAGTGATCTCCACTCAGCCGATCAAATTCTTAAATTTCCCATTGTATTTCCTTTTGATCTTTGGTGTCATTCTGGCCTCGAAAGTTCCGCTGAGGTTTATATTTAAAAAATCACTGGTGATCATTCCTTTTGTTTTACTTATAGCGATTTTCATTCCATTTCTTAAGGAAGGAGAGATCGCAGGTTCATACAGCTTTGCATCTTTGCATTTGACTGTGACTTATGATGGATTGATAATCCTGTTCAACGTCCTATCAAAATCATGGCTCTCAGTTTTAAGCATGCTAGCTCTTGCGTCCACGACGAAATTTCCAGAACTCTTGAAGGGCTTTGAAAAATTGGGGATGCCGAGAGTGATGGTTATGGTTATCTCTTTCATGTATCGCTATGTCTTCGTTTTAGGGGATGAGGTGATGCGGATGAAATGCGCTAGAGATGCCAGAAGCTTTGGAGGGAACAGTAAATGGCATATAAAGACCATTGGGAACATAATTGGAATGGTGTTCATTAGAACCTATGAAAGAGGTGAGCGAGTTTATGTTGCGATGGTTTCTAGGGGCTTCATTGGCAAGATAAAAATACTAGACGATCTGCACGTGAAAAAGCTCGATCTCTGTTTCATGTTATCCTTCCTTGCATTCCTCACAGTTATTTGGACGGTGTTATAATTGGAATCGGCAAAAAAAGTGGTTACAATAAAAGATCTAGAATATACATATCCAGACGGCACGAGTGCGCTGAAAGGAATCAACTTAGATGTTCTCGAGGGGGAATCTGTAGCACTAATAGGACTTAATGGAGCTGGAAAGTCAACGCTACTGTTGCATTTGAATGGTATTCTTCAAAGCGATAGAGGAAATGTCAAAGTTTTGGGTATGAATGTAGCTGATAACATCAGAGAGATTAGGAGCAAAGTTGGAATGGTCTTTCAAGATCCCGATGACCAGCTTTTCATGCCAACGGTCTTTGATGATGTTGCCTTTGGGCCGATAAATATGGGTTTTTCTGAGGAGGAGGTAAAGAAAAAAGTCAGAATGGCGTTAGAGCGGGTAAACATGTCTGGCTATGAGAAAAGGGCACCCCATCACATGAGCCTTGGCGAAAAGAAAAGGGTATCCATTGCTACCGTATTGTCGATGGACCCAGAAATTTTGATATTGGATGAACCAACCAGTAACGTAGACCCAAACGCTAGAAGGAAGCTGATAGAACTCCTGAACGGGCTTGATATAACCAAAATAATTGCAACCCATGATATAGAAATGGTCTCAGAGACTTGCGACAAAGCTATCGTGATGTTCGAAGGAAAAATAGCCGCAAATGGAGATGTAGAAGAGGTTTTAACTGATTCTAAACTCTTGGAATCGCATGGATTGGAGGCCCCCATATTAGTTAGGCTCTTCAGGGATGTCATGCATAGGGTTGAAATTCCTATAAAGCTGGAAGATGTGATAGAAAAGCCAAATAAGTATAAAATCTAACCATTAACTTGTGAACGAACGAACAAAAGAATTTATCAGAGAAAGATTTAGAGAATATTATCAGTCCACATCCATCCAACTTCCACCCAGGCTTGAGAAACGAGAGTGGGGGTTCATATTCTTCGATGAGTCGTTTCCGGACATTGTGATGAGGAGACATAAGTCCTTTATGAGTTCTTGGGAGGTTACCGATTATCTAAAGACCATGGCTCCTGCCCATGCGTTTCATTCAGCAGCATATTATATATATCCTGGCGCACCTACAATGAAAGAGAAGGGATGGGAGGGTGCAGACTTGATTTTTGATCTCGATGCAGATCACCTTCCCATGAAATGGACCAACTATGGAGACATGCTCCAGAGAACAAAAGAAGAGCTGCTTAAGCTCATAGATTTTCTAAGAAAGGATTTTGCGATCGATGAGAATGATATGGATATCGTGTTTTCAGGAGGGAGAGGTTACCATATCCATGTGCGGGATTCAAGAGTGATTGGATTGGAAAGTCCAGAGAGAAGGGAAATTGTGGATTACGTTAAAGGTGCAATTGACATAGATCAATTTTTTGAGATGGAAAGAGGAAGTGAAGAAGTGGCCAAGGGTCGCGAGAAGGCTTATAAACGCATCGTGGCACCAAAATATGGGGAGGGTGGTTGGCATGGAAGGATTAACAAATCAATTTGTGATTTTGTGGCTGCTATGAGGCAGATGCCTGAAGATAAAGCGCTGGATATTTTGATGGGCTATAAGGTTGCTAGCAAAAAAACTTCGAAATTGTTTTTAGAACAAATTAAAGACGAGAAACGAATTCAATTAATTAAAAAAGAAGGAAGTATTGATGCCTTTAGAGGTGCCAAAGGGTTTTGGAAAAAATTAGCAGAAGAATCCATAGAAAAGGAAAGTATAAGCATGGACGTGCCTAGTATAGATATAGGTAAAGGAGTGCCAGATGAACCTGTAACCGCTGATGTCAAGCGACTTATTCGCCTCCCTACTTCCCTTCATGGCGGATACGGTTTTCGAGTAACACCACTGACAATAGAGGAGCTGGAGACGTTTAATCCATTAAATGATGCCATCGTATTTGGAGATGAAATGGTTAGGGTGAATGTGACCAAAAAGATAGATGTTGAGATAAAGGATAATGTATATGTGCTAAAAAAAGGTGAAAAAAATCTCACTGAACATCTGGCAGTATTTTTGATGTGTAGGGGGGTAGCAGAGTATGAACCTTCATGACTTACGTCTAATTCAGGTAAATGAACGCCGATCTGAAGGATTACAAGAGCTTGAGCGAGATTTTTATGGACAAGTCAGTACATATATCAAAGCGTTAGAGGAGGATAAAAATAAGGTGGAAGCACCTCAGTCGATGAAAATTGATGATGAATTGCGGAGCGTACGTCGAGTTATCGAGAACATATTCGACCGACGCATTGGCAAGATTGTGAAGATGGCATCTTTGAAAGCTGGCGGGTCGCAAGAATCCCCTAAAGGCGCCACACCAGAAGAATTAGAGCTATTCGAGCAATTGACCGACCTGATCTCGAGAAGTAGAGCAACCATACTAGATCCCGTCATCAGGCCAAAGTTGGCCAAGAGCGAAAGTTCTTTAACACTTAATCCCCCTTCAAACGTGAAAATAAGGAAGGAGTTTAAGACAGTGAGAGTGCTAGAAGATATTCCAGTGTTTGTGGGTGATGACGGTCGAAATTACCAATTATCAAAGGAAGATTTGATCGTTTTACCGAAATTGAATTCCAAGGTCCTGTGTGATCATCATGTAGTAACGCCAGTCAAAATGGGGAGCAAAGAATATGAAGATGCCTAAAGAGTTGAAAACACATTGTCCATATTGCAATAAGCATACCATGCACGAGGTGGAAAGAGTCAAGAAAGGAAGAGCTTCGACGTTAACTTGGATTACGCGGCAGAAGAAAAGGGCACAGGGCATAGGTAACCTTGGGAAGTTTTCCAAGGTGCCTGGCGGAGATAAGCCTACGAAAAGAGTGGCATTGAGATACAGATGCACTGAGTGCAATAAAACACATCAGAGACCTTGTTTCAGAGCATCCAGATTCGAATTGGTGGAATAAAAATGGAGTCAAAATTTATTAGGGTAAAATGTAATGATTGCGAGAATGAGCAAGTGATATTTAACAAAGCCAGCTCTATCGTAAAATGTCTCATTTGTGGTCGCACACTGGCGGAGCCAAAAGGTGGGAAGGCAAAGATCAAAACGCAGACCTTAGAAGTTATAGGGTGATAATCATTCGTAGAGAGTGGCCGGAACAAGGAGAATTGGTAGTATGTACCGTAAAAAAGGTGGTTGATTTTGGGGCATTTGTCGGTCTAGATGAATATGAAAACAAAGAGGGATTAATTCATGTCTCAGAAGTCGCATCCGGCTGGATAAAATATATTCGTGATCATATTAGAGAAGGACAGAAGATAGTTTGCAAAGTTCTAAACGTCGTTCCTACTAGAGGACATATCGATTTATCGCTGAAAGACGTGAATGAGCATCAGAGAAGGGAAAAGATACATATATGGAAAAATGAGCAAAAAGCCGAAAAAATGCTAAATTTTGTCGCTTCAGCCGCAGGCGTAGATGTTGATCAACTATATGAAGATATCGGAGATAAGTTGACGAAAAAGTTTGGTAACATCTACACAGCATTTGAGGATGTGGTGGTTAGTGGTTGCAGTATTTTGACCGATATCGGAATAAGCAAGGATTATGCTGACATAATTGTAAGAGTTGCAAGAGAGAACGTGAAACTCCCTATCGTCGACATCGCTGGTTATGTTAGTCTCACATGTCCACTACCTAATGGTGTTGAAGTAATCAAGGAGGCACTAAGCATAGCCTCTAAAGTTGAGGTACCAGAAGTTGAAATTGATGTCAATTATGTTGGTGCACCTCACTATCGCATTCGAGTTACTGCTCCAGACTACAAAAGAGCCGAGGTCGCACTGAGAAAAGTAGCAGAAGCAGCTATTAAAATAGTTGAAAAATCAGAAGGTATAGGAGAGTTTCACAGGGATCGGGTATGAAATCGAAAATGCGAAAATGCGCATGCGGCATCTATACCCTCAAAAAAATTTGCCCGATTTGTGGGAATGAAACAAAAAACCCATTACCACCTAGGTTCTCTCCAGAAGATCCCTATGGTAAGTATAGAAGACAGATAAAAAAAGAGAGGTGCGACAGTGGAAACCAGCATCGTTCAAATTAAAGATGTGATTTTAAAAAATCCAATAATGATTGAGGGTCTACCAGGCGTTGGTCATGTGGGAAAGTTAGTTGCAGAACACATGGTAGAAGAGTTAGGGGGCGACAAGATAATTGAGATACATTCTTCTCACTTCCCTCCACAAGTTTTAGTGATGAGTGACGGTACGGTAAAACTAGCAAAGAACGAAGTCTATGCATGTTCTGGTGGTAAATATGATCTTCTGATATTGGTAGGAGATTATCAGAGCACCACTAATATCGGTCACTATGAATTGACTAAGGTATATTTGGATATCGCTCAAAAGTATGGTGTGACCAGAATTTACACGTTAGGAGGTTATGGAGTAGGCCATTTGGTCGAAAAACCAAGGGTTTTGGGTGCAGTAAATAACATAAAATTGGTGGATGAGATGAAAGGATATGGTATATCCTTTGAGGAGGACGAGCCGGGCGGTGGCATAATAGGCGCCTCGGGATTACTTCTTGGCATGGGTGAGCAAAAAGGTATAGAAGCCGTCTGCATAATGGGCGAAACATCTGGATACTTAGTGGATCCCAGAAGCGCGCAAGCTGTACTGAGAAGCTTATCTCAAGCTCTTAGCATGGAAATCGACATGGGAGCTCTAGAGGATAGGGCAAAGGAGATGGAGAAGATAATCGCTAGGCTAAGAGAGATGGAACAAGCCCCTTCAATATCACCCATAGAGGAGGATCTGAGCTATATTGGATGATTCTGATGGAAGTCAACTCAGATCTACACCTACATTCTCACTACTCTGCAGCCACATCCCCCCAGATGAATCTTCCCATGTTAACTAAGTGGGCATCAAAGAAGGGCATAGAACTGATCGGAACAGGTGATTGTTTACACCCCAAATGGCTAAATGAAATCAGGGCATTGGAACGAATAGATGATGGTACTTTCATCACCGGCAATACTCATTTTGTATTGACCTGCGAGGTTGAAGATTCAAACAGGGTTCATCACCTTTTGATTTTGCCATCGATCTCCAAGGCTGAGGAGCTTCACGAAAAATTTGCGAAGTATTCTTTCAATATCACTTCAGAAGGGCGACCTAAGATACGTTTGGATGGTGAACAAATCGCTGAGTACGCAAAAGAAGCGGGTACTTTGTTCGGCCCCTGCCATGCATTCACGCCATGGACTGCGATGTATGCTTATTTTGACAGTATCAAGGACTGCTATGGTTCGATGACTTCTCATGTATCTTTCATTGAGTTGGGGCTGAGTGCAGACTCTGACTATGCTGACAGAATAGCTGAGCTGAAGGATCTGACATTTCTGACAAATTCGGATGCCCACAGCCCATGGCCGATCCGTCTTGCAAGGGAGTTTAACAGGTTTAAGATGGAGTCAATCTCATATGAGGAGCTCAGAAAAGCGATCTTGAATGTAGAGGGTAGGGGATCGTCATTGAATGTGGGCATTCCGCCCGAGGAGGGAAAATATAACGAGAGCGCATGTATACGATGCTATAAACACTATACGCTTCATGAGTGCCTCATTAATAACTGGAGATGTACGTGTGGAGGAAAAATCAAAAAAGGCGTTCGAGATAGAGTGAACGAGCTTGCAGATTACGAAAAACCAAAGCATCCACCGCATAGGCCAGCATATCTCAAATTGATCCCGTTGACAGAGGTCATCGCCATGGCACTCAATGCTAGCTTGAACACCAAGATCGTGACAGACGCGTGGAACAGCCTAATGGCAAAGTTTGGCAACGAAGTAAAGGTTTTAGTTGACGCCAAAATAAAACAACTAGATACGATGAATCCGTCCATATATGATGCAATCATGGCTTTTAGGAATGGGCAGATAATTCTTTATCCCGGAGGCGGTGGACAATATGGGCGAGTGGAATTGCCAAAAGAGTATATCAAAAAACATGTAACGGCCCAGAGTTCTTTATTTGATTTCTGAAGGCGAATATTTTTATAACAGGTGGTCCCTATCAAAAGGGGAACACCGACATGGTTATCATGGAAAAGACAACCGTGGAACGTATGCATAAGGAAGTTGCAGGATTTTATCTTGTTTGTTTGTCAGAATTGCATGAGAAAGATATGCAGATTCACGTGTTGCCAGAGATGGGCGACATTTTGCCTGATAGGTTTCAACAATACACTTTATAAAAACTTTCATGGTTATAAGGGAGAAAGAAAATGGATCAAAAAACTATAAGCATACTAAAAACCAGATTGGATGAAAAATCTTACCAGAAACTTATCAGGATAAATAATCCCAAGCTTCATCAATTCATTGCTAATTATATAGATATATGTAACCCAGCTAAAGTTTTTGTTTGCACAAATTCTGCAGAGGATATTCAGTATATTCGAGAAGCAGCAATAAGAAACATGGAGGAAGCGGAACTAGCCATAAAGGGGCATACGATCCATTTTGATGGGTATTATGACCAGGCTAGGGATAAAGAAAAAACCAAGTTTCTTCTACCCAAAGGTGTTGACTTGGGACCAAGGATAAACGCAATAGATAAAGAAGAAGGTATCAAAGAGATTCATGCCATTTTAAAAAACATCATGGAAGGGCATGAAGTATACATCAAATTTTTCTGCTTGGGGCCGACGAACTCTGAGTTCACTATACCATGTGTTCAAATCACTGATTCTAGTTATGTAGCACATAGCGAGGATTTACTGTATAGGCAGGGCTATGAGGAATTCCTTGGGAGATGTAATTATGAGGGGTTTTTCAAGTTTGTGCACTCTCAAGGAGAGTTGAAGGAAGCAGGACTGGGGTTGCTTGTAAGTAAAAATATTGAGAAACGAAGGGTTTACATCGATCTCCAAGATGAGGTCATATATAGTACAAATACACAATATGGCGGCAATACAATCGGACTCAAAAAACTAGCAATGCGTCTAGCAATAAATAGAGCTTCAAAAGAAGGGTGGCTGACAGAACATGTGTTCATCGTGGGGGTACATGGTCCAGGAGGAAGGGTAAGTTATTTCACAGGAGCATTTCCATCTATGTGCGGAAAGACTTCTACCACCATGGTAGAAGATAAGACAATAGTTGGTGATGATATAGCATATCTCAGGAAAATAGGTGGAAAAATCCGTGCAGTGAACGTGGAAAAGGGAATATTTGGAATAATAGAAGGTATAAACTCTAATGAGGATCCTCTGCCATGGAAGGCCCTTCATAATACTGGTGAAATTATATTTTCAAATGTACTGGTTACAGAAGACAAAGGTGTTTACTGGACTGGTAAAGATGGTGATTGCCCCAAAAAAGGTGTTAATTACGCAGGTGAGTGGTTTCTGGGCAAGAGAGATACAGAAGGCAAAGAAATACCGCCTTCAAATAAAAATGCCAGGTTTACATTTGACCTAAAGATTTTAGATAATGTAGATCCCAAACTCGATGACCCCGAAGGTGTTGTAGTGAGTGGAATGATCTACGGTGGTCGGGATTCTGACACTTTGGTGCCAGTGGAGGAATCTTTTAATTGGGTCCATGGCGTCATAACCAAAGGCGCAGCGTTAGAATCTGAAACTACAGCCGCCATCCTCGGAAAAGAAGGTATAAGGGTGTTTAACCCCATGTCAAATCTGGACTTTTTATCCGTACCCATAGGCAAATATATAGAAGATCACCTGAATTTTGGCGTCAGTTTAAATAAACCGCCTCGGATCTTCTCTGTGAACTACTTCTTGAAAGATTCAAATGGGAAATTTATGAACCATAAAAATGATAAAAGCGTCTGGCTTAAATGGATGGAACTACGCTCGCACAAGGACGTGGGGGCAGTAAAAACGCCCACGGGCCTGATCCCGAGATACGAGGACCTCAAGAAGTTGTTCATGCAGGTGCTCAACAAGGATTACTCAAAAGAAGAGTACTCAGAGCAGTTTGCACTGAGGGTTCAAGAAAACTTGGCGAAGATCGACAGGATAGTGGAAATTTACAGGACAAAGGTTTCAGGGGCGCCCAAAGTCATCTTCGAGGCGTTGGAGGAGCAGAGGAAAAGGTTAATCGCTGCAAGGGAGAAATTCGGTGACCATATCGCACCAGATAGATTTCCCACTGTACCAGCAGGAAGATAGAAACTGGATGAAGATATATTAAACTCGTCGTCTATCTATCAAAAAGGGTGAGTTCAGTCGGTCCATCGCAGACTTTGGGATCACGGTAAAAGCGACGAAAGATACAGTATTTGAGAACACATTGGTCAACAGCCAAGAAAAAGTTTACTTCTCGGATGACACGCTTACTGGTAATGAGAGAGTTGTAACCCATAGGAGATACATAGTCGATAAACATAATTGTCCCAGCACAGATTTACATTCTTCGGATGATATTGAAAGGATGATCATCGTGTTAATCACTAGTAGAGAGACGCCATCGTTCTCATAGTCGAAAACTAACTCCTGAGCAAGCTGCCGCCGCATTCACGCCTGACAAGTACATTGAAAATACAGCTAGCGATCCTAGCCTTGCAGTTTGGTGCAATCAAGCATTAGCTTATACTTCAAAAAACTTAAATATCGACATGATGTAGTCGGAGGTGTGATCGTCAATAAACATAAATGCTTGTACTGTGGGGCATGCGTTGCTGTCTGCCCTATGGGCGCAATCGAGCTTATTGATACATGGGTTAAGATCAATGAAGATTGCAACGATTGCGGCGTTTGCGCTAAGATATGTCCAGTTGGAGCACTTGAGGGTGTAAAATGAGAGATCACTATGACGTAATCGTAGTTGGTGCTGGTCCTGCAGGATCTATAGCAGCAAAGACTGCCGCTGAACATGATTTAGAGACACTCTTAATGGAAAAGAGGGCAGAAATCGGCAACCCAGTTAGATGTGCAGAAGGGGTGGGCAAAGAAGGATTAAAGCAATTCATAAAACCTGATAAGCATTGGATTGCTGCTGATGTCAAAGGAGCGAGGATATACTCTCCTGGAGGCATAAAGATCGAGATGTCAGAGTTCGGCCCAGAAGTTGGCTATGTTCTCGAACGAAAGATATTTGACCGAGAGCTTGCAAAGCAGGCAGCAAAAGCAGGCGCAGAAGTAATGGTAAGAACAAGGGCAATCGATTTGATTAAAGAGGACGGGTTCGTTAGAGGTGTCAAAGCAGAAAATCTCGGAGATTCGTTGGATATTCATGCTGACATCGTGATTGGTGCAGATGGCGTTGAAAGCAAAGTAGGAAGGTGGGCAGGCATCAACACGAACCTTAAACCCAAGGACATCGAAACCTGCGCTCAATTTCTGATGACTGACGTTGACATTGATCCAGATTACTGCGAGTTCTATATAGGGAACCAAATTGCACCTGGGGGGTATGCATGGGTTTTTCCCAAAGGGAATAACGAGGCAAACGTTGGCCTTGGAATATCGGGAAGTAGAGCAGAGGTACCTCCTATCGAATATCTAAAACGTTTCGTAGAGAGAAAATACCCAGAAGGAAAAACCATTGAAATGATCGTGGGAGGAGTACCTGTCACCGTTCCAACCAAGACTACTACAAACGGACTAATGCTCGTGGGTGATGCGGCTAGGATGTCTGACTCTCTTACAGGCGGAGGAATTATTCATGCTATGAAATCTGGGGAGATTGCTGCCGAAGTTGCATCGATGGCTGTAAAGGCAGGAAATTCTTCCGTTGAATGCCTGAGTGAGTATGAAAGACGCTGGATATCAACCATTGGTCCAACACTACAGAAATCATACAAGGCCAAAGAATTGCTTTTAAAATTGAGTGACGCTGAATGGGACTCTCTCGCCTCCTCCATAAGAGGAATTAACTTCGAGGAGCTTACAGTATTTGGGTTGCTGAAAGCGTTGATCATGCGCAATCCAAAGCTACTTTGGGGTTTAAGATCCTTGTTATAAACAGTTGTTAGTTAAAGGTGGATAGACTATGTATGCGATAATAGTTGGATGTGGAAATATAGGAAGCCGTCTTGCCCAATTATTATCATCTAATGAAAATAACGTAGTCGTCTTGGAAAAAGATTTGACGAAGTTCGAAGATCTCGACCAAAGTTTTGATGGGCTAACCATAGAAGGAGATGGGACCGACCAAGACGTTCTGAAAAAGGCTGGAATAGATAAAGCTGACGTTTTTATTGCGACGACAGAGGATGACAACACGAATTTGATGGCTTGCCAGATCGCAAAAGAAGTGTTTAAAGTACCTAGAGTCATAGCTCGGGTAAATGATCCAAAAAGAGAAAGTCTCTTCAAGGAGCTTAAGATAGATGCTATCGTATGTCCTACAACAATAGCAGCAGCACACCTTAGAAATGCTGTTATGCATCCTGACTTGATTACGATCCTGACGGTAACTGGTGGAAATATCGAGATCAATGAGATGCAGGTCAAGGGCTCAGCCGTTGGCAAATCATTGAAAGAACTAAATTTGCCAAAAGAGTCCACTGTAGCAGCAATTATAAGAGATAGAGAGACTTTGATCCCTTCTGGAGATACGATAATCCAAGAATGTGATGTTGCGGTCGTGGTAAACCTATCTGGCATCTCTGATGAAGTCAGGAACATTTTATGTAGGTGAAATAGCCCCATTGAAGGATGATCGAATGATAAAAGGAGATGCAGGGACCGCTTTACATTATATCGGACTAATGTTGCAGCTTTTTGGCGTGCTTGTAGCCATTCCTATAATTGTAGCTCTATATTTTAAAGACGGATTCCATGTGATCCTATCTTTTATGACTGTTTCTATGATCTCTTTGTTTATAGGATATATCCTAAGAAAAGTTACATCGCCGGAAGAATTGAACCTTCGAAGGGCAATGGTAATTTCTGCACTTACTTGGATAACTCTGGCGACTTTTGGTGCTTTGCCTTATAAGTTATGCGGAGTTCTACCATTAGCAGATGCGTTGTTCGAGGGTATGTCTGGTTTTACAGGAACGGGACTAACGATGTTTTCATCCCCAACAGGAATTGAATGGTTGGCATCTGGATATCAATCCATTTTGTTCTGGCGTAGCTTGACGCAATGGATAGGGGGGGTAGGAGTTATAGTCCTGTTCATAGCGATAATGGTTCATGGAGTTGGTGGAGCTGCAAGGGGGTTATACACTGCAGAGGGGCGGGCAGAAAGAGTCGAACCAAGTATCATCAATACAGCGCGTTGGATATGGAAGATCTATGTCGCTTACACTATTATAGGAATAATATTGCTTTGGGTTGTAGGCATGCCATTATGGGATTCTATAAACCACACCATGACTGGATTAGCGACAGGCGGTTTCTCTATAAAAAACCTAAGCATTGCATCCTATGATAGTGTTGCAGTAGAGCTTATGCTAATCCCAATTATGGTTTTTGGCGCCATCAGCTTTGCTCTTCATAAAAAATTGATCGAGCTAAAATTTCGTGAGATCGTTCGAAGCCCAGAGATCATATTGATGGCTTTGACGTTATTGGCTTTGACACTTTTACTTACATTAGAACTAAAAAACTTTAGGATAGCATCATTCAACGTAATCTCTGCGTTAACTGGTACGGGATTTACTAATGCAAAAAACATGGCGCAATGGAGTGATTTCTCAAAAATATTGATTATCATCCCAATGATTATGGGCGGGGGTTATGGCTCCACTTCCTCTGCTCTAAAGCTCATTAGGTGTGCCATACTTTTAAAATCGATTATATGGTTAGTGAAAAAAGATTTCCTGCCGAGGTCAGCTATTGTACCACTTAAAGTCGGCAGAACTGTCATAAAAGAGGAGGAGATAACGATGGCAGGATTATACGCATTTGTTTATCTTTTCATCCTCACACTCTGTGCAACAGTATTTATGGCACATGGCCATTCCATGGCAAACTCCTTCTTCGTGATCGCATCTGCACAGGGCAATGTCGGACTGTCGGTTGGGCTAACCACTCCTAGCCTGCTACTCGTTGAAAAGATTACCTTGATCCTTGCCATGTGGATGGGTAGGCTTGAAATATTTCCAGTAATGATACTATTGGCCAACATAATTAAGCGTTCTTAATTAAATAGGTGTATCTAACCATGTACATTTTGATAGTTGGCGGAGGAAGAATTGGCAATTTTCTCGCCCGGACACTTTCCAAAGAAGGGGAAGAAGTTGCTTTGATAGAATCCGACAAAGAGATTTGCCAGAGTTTAGCGGAAAAACTTGACATTTTGGTCATCAACGGCGATGGAACTGATGCAAAAGATATAGAGGATGCAGGAGCGAAAAAAGCAGATGTATTTGTTGCCGTCACTGGAGAGGACAAAGTTAATCTTGTCTCTTGTCAAATGGCCAAGAAGAACTTCGACGTTCCCCTTACCATAGCGAGGGTTAACGAGCCAAAAAATGAATCTGTTTTTGAGAGTTTAGGAATCGATGTTGCGATCAGTTCTGTAACAGCAGTATCGATGATTATAAAGAATGCTGTTACTTCTGGGGAATTAACAACGCTTTTGACCCTAAGAGAGGGCAATGTTGAGTTGGTGGAGCTTCATATGCCAGAAGACTCACCTGCGATCAATAGGACAATCAAAGACCTTTGTCTACCAGATGAATGCATTCTTACTGCAATTATCAGGCATGGTCACTTGATTTTTCCAAGGGGCAGAACTGTGATGGAAGCGCATGATCTCATTGTTGCTCTCACCACCGCTGAACACGTTGATGAGTTAAAAAAGATGATCTTAGGGAAAAAATAAATGAAAGTTGTTGGGGTTGATGAGGCGGGTAAGGGACCAGTAATAGGACCCATGGTCGTTGCAGGGGTCATGGTGCAAGAGGACATGCTTCCGATGTTGGAAAGAATGGGAGTTAGAGACTCTAAAGCCATTTCACCAAAAAAAAGAGATTTTTTGGCGAGCAAGATCAGAGAAGTTGGAATTTGTTATACACTTGAGGTTTCATCTAGTGAGATAGATGCTCTTCGGAAGAGAATAACTATGAACGAAATCGTCGTAGAAAGCTATGTTAAAGTACTCAAACAGTTAAAACCAGACAAAGCTTTCCTAGATGCGGCTGATGTGGATGCTGATAGATTTGCAAAGAACGTACAGGACAGATATGACAAAAGCATAAAGATCGTTTCAGAACACAATGCAGACGTGAAATATCCAATTGTTTCTGCAGCTTCAATTATCGCAAAAGTAAGGCGGGATGAAACAGTGCAGGAACTGGAACGTCTCTTGGAAAAAAAAATCGGTTCCGGTTATCCATCTGATATCCGCACAAGGTATTTTCTAGATGATTGGATCAAAGAGCACCATTCTTTGCCATCTTTTGTGCGCCATTCTTGGAAGACTGCCAAGAATGCATTAAAAAGATATGATCAATCTCGTATGTTTTAAATAGAGAAAAGACAATTATATACTAATGGTGATGTGATGATAGGAACAACAGAATTAATGATAATATTGGGTGTAGCTGCACTTATATTTGGTAGTAGTAAACTTCCTAGCATCGCCAAAGACGTGGGGAAAGCTCTTGGTGAGGTTAATAAGGCTGAAAAGGAGTTAGAGAAGATCAAAAGTGATTTTACATCAGAGATTCAGTCTTCAATACAGGATCCCATTCAATCTACCATAGAGTCCGCTATGAAATCCCCTATAGAGGGCCCTATATCGCCCGAACAGAATGTAGTACCAAAGGAAAAAACTAGTGAACCTGATGATTTCGAAGAGGGGCATGAGCCTGAAATCGAAGAGGGGCATGAGCCTGAAATCGAAGATATGATCAAGCAGGAGGCTGTTAAGTACATCGGATCTAAGTTCAAATCAAAAATTTTCCGATAAACTCAATTTTTCCGGTAACATCAATTAATGATTTTTGCTGTTTCTAAATTCAAAATCTTTTCTAAGACGATCATATCATTTAACCCCTCTGAGTACCTTATGAGAGTTCGGAGTATATAAAACCAGAAGAGCTCTTCCATGCAACTTTCGCTAGTAAACTGGGTAGTTTTGGGTAATGTGGTAATTTTTTAATCTTTGACAAAGTTTTAGAACATTTAATTGACATCAAAATTTCTCGGTAGGATTTATTAGTATGGCAAATTAATGCGTCTCTTGTACTCAATGGCCAAGGTACTTCTTCATTATTCTTAGAGCGCAAAAATCTCCGCACATCGTGCATGTTTCCCCCGTTGAATGTAGTTTTCTTGCCTTCTCCCCATCAAGGGCAAATTTGAACTGACCTTCCCAGTTGCGATGACTTCGCATACTAGATAGGTGTAAATCTCGATCAGAGAGACCATATTTCATCGAGTCACCTATATGGGCTGCAATGCGAAAAGCGATAGTCCCTTCACGAACATGTTCTATGTCAGGAAGGGCAAGATGTTCAGACGGAGTTATAGCACAAAGATAGTCTGCACCGGATCCACTGGCAATGCTAGCGCCAACACAGGCAGCTATGTGATCATAGCCAACTGCGATGTCTGTGGGAAGAGGACCGGAAACAAAGAGAGGTCTATTGCCAGAGACCTTTTTATGGTATTTAACGTATGTAACGATCTCTTTTACAGGAACATGGCCCCCCATACCTTCAACAATCGTCTGCACACCCATATCATTGGCACGTCTTGCTAGCTCTGCATTCTTCTGAATCTCTGATAGCTGTGGTTTATCGATCAAATCATGAACGCATCCACTTCGCATGGCATTGCCCAAAGAAAGAACGACATCTCTTTTTAGAAGTATTTCTAAGATCTCATCGTATGGCTCCAAAAAAGGATTCTCCTTCTTGTGCGCTATCATCCATGCTGCCGTAAATGATCCTCCTTTTGATACCATTCCCATGGTACGAGAGGCTTTTTTCAATGAAGTAAGTGTGTCCCAAGTGAAACCTGCATGGATGACTACTGAACTCACACCCTGTTGAACTTGCTTTTTTATGTTACTGACGAGATCGTCTTGGCCTATTTCATGAAATGAGCCATTCTCAGCAGCCGTCTGGTAAATCGGCACGGTCGTTAATGGAACTGAGACTGCATCGGAAACTGCCCTTCTGATCTCGTCTATATCGCCACCCATTGACAGATCGGATACGGTATCTGCTCCATGCTCAACAGCAATCACAGCCTTCCTGACCTCAGCATCAGGATCGATCGCAACCGATGAAGTGCCTATATTTACGTTGACCTTCGTTAGCAGTCCTTTACCTATCCCCAACGTTTTGGATTTATGACTTTTCATGATAACGATCTCACCACTAGCAATGCACTCACGTACGACCTCAGCCGCAACATTCTCATGAAGAGCAACATCGGCCATCTCTCTCGTTATCTCGCCTGATTTAGCCTCTTCAATCTGCGTCATGCTACTCACCAAAGAATTTAGAAAGCAATGACTTTCTCGTATTGCACATGTCAACAAATTCACAATGGTCACAAGGCGCCCGTTTTGACTTAGCTGGGAGTACTCCATCTCTTATTTTCCTTATCCTATCCAAGATGAGCAAGACCTTCTTATGGTCCCAACTTTTTATTTTGGCATCTCGAAACTCTCCAAAGCGAACGTATTCAACAAAACCATATTTCACGTCAACTTCAAATTCCTCTTCGACCAACATCGCGTATGCAGTTAGCTGTAGCCTGTCGTATCCCCAGACACCGTATCCTGGCTTATCACCAGTTTTTATGAGCGATGGAACGATCTCCCCATTGATTTGGATTAATTTATCCGGACGTCCAGCCATTCCAAGGTGATTTGAGTCCATTTGACGTTCCACCATCCAAGGCATAATTCTCTCAAGCAAACGCATTTTGCCCATATCCTCTATAGATCTTGATAGACCTGCAGAAATCTTATCGATGTCGATCCTTGACATTGCTTCATCAATTTTTTTCTTGGGTAAGCTCCTTGTAAGTTCATCTGCAATTTTATCTAGCCATACTCTTAATTCGCATATCATATCCCCTTTGACTAACATGGGAAACTTGAATGCAAGTCCTCTGAGTAATAAATGCTCAACATACTCAACTCTATCTATCCTTAACTCGTGTCCCCTAGAAATGAAATAGATTTGGCGTGGGCACGATAAATATAATCTTAGATGGCTGACTCTTATCAAATTTACACCAATTAGGTATTTTATTACGGAGGATATATCTCTTGTTGGGTAAAAATAAATGACAAAATTTGAACGTGATATCGTGAGGTCGTTCAATAACTTTTTTGAACAGAGACAGATAGATGCTATCGCATATAGGATCAAACAGCATAGATTTTCCTCTCAAGTACTTGATGTGCTCGTAGACTCCTCGCAAGATGATTACTATCTTGGAATTGAGTGCAAAAGCATTTTAAATAAGACAGGTGCGCTCTATTTCACTCAACATTTTGGCAGCGATCAAATAGAGCGCATAGACGATTTTCTCCAGAGATCCGGTAGAAAAGGAATCCTAGCCGTAGAACTGAGATACGGGAAAGGTAAGCCAATAAGAGCACACATAATCAAATGGAAAGATCTTAAAAAAAGATATCTTACAAATGGGGTTGGATTTACGGTAGAAGAGCTTATGCATTTTCCACAGATTAAACGGACAGGCAGAAATTATGTTATCGATACTCAGTTGTGGATAGAATAACCAACTTTTATAAACCCCTGTCTATTATATATGCTGGGTGTTATAATTGGTGAAGTCAATCAAAATAGAAAACGTTGTGGCGTCTACGGCGATAGGAGTAGAAATAGACCTTAGAGAGGTCGCGCATATGTTGGAGGGCGCCGATTATGATCCAGAACAATTTCCCGGCTTAGTTTATAGAACCAAAAATCCTAAGGCAGCTGCGCTTATTTTTCGATCTGGAAAGATCGTTTGCACAGGAGCCAAAAGTATCGATGATGTTGAGAGAAGTTTGCAAATAGTCTTTGGAAAGATGAAGGAGCTTGGTATTGATGTCATAGGAAAGCCCCAGATAATCGTCCAGAACATCGTTGCATCTGCTGATCTTGGGTCTGAGCTTAACTTAAATGCGATAGCCATCGGACTGGGTTTAGAGAATATCGAATATGAGCCGGAGCAGTTTCCTGGATTGGTTTATAGGCTATCAGAGCCCAAGGCGGTCGTATTGCTATTTGGATCTGGCAAGTTGGTCATCACAGGTGGAAAGAAAACAGAAGACGTCGAGGCTGCGGTGAAAAAGATCTCAAAAGAACTGAAAGGGCTTGGTTTGTTATGAACAGAGCAAACTTCTTATGTTTTTGAACCATATAATTTAATATGCCAGTTTCGAAATGGGAGGAATTCTTAAAGCAATATTACAAGCAACAAATCCTTCAATTAGCAAATTCCTACCCAGATGAACGTAGCCTGATCGTCGAGTTCCCAGATATCGAGAGATATGACGTCGATTTAGCTGATTCTTTTTTAGAGAGACCTCATGACGTATTGCAAGCTGCAGAAGAGGCTTTGAGAATCATTGACCTTCCCATTGATGTATCGCTAGATAGAGTACATGTAAGAGTGATCAAGGTTCCCGAAAGAATATACATCCGTGATCTAAGAAGCGATAATATCTCAAAGTTGATTTCTATAGAGGGTATAGTTCGCAAAGCTACCGCTGTTCGCCCTAAGGTCACTGAAGCTGCATTTAAGTGCGTGATCTGTGACGGCATTACTCTTGTCCTACAAACTGAAGTTAAATTTAGGGAACCCTACGAATGTGATTCCTGTAATAGGAAAGGTCCATTTAAACTTGTATTTAATGAATCTTCTTTCATAGATGCACAAAAACTTCAGATCCAAGAATCTCCAGAGGAGTTGAGAGGGGGGGAACAACCACAGACCATAGATGTAAACGTAGAGGATGACCTGACTGGGCAAGTAGTTCCTGGGGACAGGGTGGTCGTGACTGGCATCCTTCATTCATACCAGAGAACCATTCCAACAGGAAAGAGCACTTTTTTTGACGTCTATTTAGAAGGTATCTCCATCGAGATTCAAGAACAAGAGTTCGAGGCGCTGAAAATTTCCAGAGAGGATGAAAAGGCCATTCTTGAGCTTTCAGAAAGTCCGAACATTTATGAAATCATGGTCAACTCCATAGCACCATCCATATTCGGCTATGAGGACATCAAGGAAGCGATGGCACTTCAATTATTTTCTGGCATACCCAAATCGTTGCCAGATGGCACTAGAGTAAGGGGTGACGTTCATCTCCTCCTCGTAGGAGATCCTGGTACAGCCAAATCACAATTGCTCAGATATGTTGCCAAGCTAGCGCCAAGAGGGGTCTATACCAGTGGGAAAGGTACGAGCGCTGCTGGTCTAACAGCTGCGGCGGTAAAAGATGAGTTCGGCGAAGGTAGGTGGACCCTTGAAGCAGGTGCACTTGTGATGGCAGATAAAGGTATCGTCGCAGTCGACGAAATAGACAAGATGCGGTCAGAAGACCGGAGTGCGTTGCATGAGGCAATGGAACAGCAAACTATCAGCATAGCCAAAGCAGGCGTTGTGGCATCATTGCGATCAAGGTGCGCTTTGCTCGGTGCTGCAAACCCAAAATACGGTAGATTTGATAAATATGAACCAATAGCAAACCAGATCAATATGCCTCCTGCGCTTTTATCTAGGTTCGATCTGATTTTCCCTGTCATGGATGAGCCAAATGTAGAATTGGATGCGAAAATTGCAGACCATATATTAACAGCACACTATGCAGGAGAGTTGTCAGCACATTTAAAGTACTTTGCCTCTGGAAAAATAACGAAAGAAGAAGTAGAATCTGCCATGGAGACCGTCAGACCGGCGACTGAACCAGAACTGATGCGCAAATATATCGCCTATGCCAAGCGCATATACCCGATAATGGGCGATGACGCTAGGAAAAGACTGAGAGACTTCTATCTTGGAACGCGAAAACAAGGCGATGATGGTGCACCAGTTCCAGTGACTGCACGCTCCTTGGAGGCGTTAGTGAGACTTGCCGAGGCTTCTGCGAGAATAAGATTGAGTGACAAAATACTCGAAGAAGACGCAGATCGTGTTATACGCATCACCGAGGCTTGTCTAAGACAAGTTGGTATAGATCGCGAGACCGGATTGTTCGATGTTGACGTCATAGCAGTCGGTATAACTAAAAGCCAGCGAGATAAGATCAAGTTGATTAAGGATATAATAAGGGAACTTGAACGCGAACATGGGGGGGCACCTCCAAAAGAAGAAGTCTACGATAAGGCAGAAGAGAGCGGAATTGAGAGGAGTAAAGCAGAGGAACTGATAGCCAAGTTAAAGCAACAGGGTGATGTTTTCGAGCCAGGATCAAAATTTATTAAACTAGCATGATATATCTAAAACTGCATAGCATTGGATCGGAAATCATGGTCGCAGCGTGCGATAGAGAACTCATAGGAAAAACGTTCAGAGAGGGCGAGCTGACTATTCATGTTTCCAAGGAATTCTACAAGGGTGAACCTGCTACTGAGGCAGAGGTCATAGATGCACTTCAAAAAGCCACCATCGCTAATTTATTAGGAGAGAAGGCGATATCCTGTGGTGTTAAAAGTGGAGTTATCGATCAAGACAACGTTATCATCATAAGTGGAGTGCAACATGCTCAAATGGTGCGGATGTGATAATGACTTCATATCTTTTCTGCCCAAATTGCGGCCAGAGATCGGATAATGAGATCGATAATGGTCTCTGTGCACAATGTTTCTTGGATAGATTTGATCTGGTGAAATGTCAACCCATCTTGGTGGCAAAGGTTTGCACAACATGCGGATCGTTTTTGCAGGATGGTAAGAAGTGGGTTAAGTGTGATCCCATTAGTATAGCAACAGCTACCGTTAGGTCTCAGCTGCATATCAATCCAGCAGCTGAAGACGTTCATATTTCTTTTGCACCCGAAACATTGGGTGAGAATATGAGGGTGTATGTGCATGTTGGTGCCATGGTAAAGGGCATGAATGTTTCTAAAGATATTGATGTAGACGTTCGGATTGATAGAAAATCATGCGATAGATGTAGGCTGATTGCTGGAGGATACTATGAGGCTATAGTTCAGCTCAGGGCTGAAAATCGATTTCCTACGGCAGATGAAAGATCAAAGTGCAAGGATATCGCAGACAATGTGATCAATCGACTTCAAAAAAGAGATAGGATGACATTCATCTCGGACATAAGAGAGTTAAGAGAGGGCATCGACATCTATGTTGTACCCACCTATGCTGGCGAGCAGATATCTAAGGCAATTATAGAGAGATTTGGTGGTAATTTTTCTAGGGCAGCAAAATTGGCTGGGCGAAGAGAAGGAAGAGATTTATATCGTGTATCATTTGCTGTTCGACTGCCCCAATTCAGGGTTGGAGACATAATCTCTATTGGAGACCATATCATTGATATTACTAGTATGGGAAAAAGGATTATTGGGACGAACTTAAAGACTGGTACAAGATTTAACTCAGATTTGGGAGATGTGGTCGGAGCTTACCTTTTATGTCATAGAAGTGATGCCAAGACTACCGTCTTAACCATGGTGCAAGATGATGATATTCAAGTGCTCGATCCAGATTCATATGAGCCAATAATTTTATCACGACCAACATTTTTGAGCGCAAAAGGTGGAGATGAAATATCGGTCATAAAAACTAGCAATGGCATATTTGTATTACCGGATTGACTCATTTCATTTATACCAATCCAAGCTATTCGATACAAAGTTGATTAAATCTTTGAAAAATTTTTTGGATTCGGCTGCCAAGGATGTCTTGTTTATCAGCTTAATTGCTTTATTAGCATGATCTCTTGATACCTCTTTTGTCTTAGCAAGAGCACCGCATCCTTTTATTATTTCTTTTATCTTGTCTATCTCCTCTTCGCCTGATTCGCTATCTCTGATGATGTTTCTCAGCTCATACTGAACATCCTTATTGGACAGTTGGTAAGCATAAACTACATGCAATGGTTTTTTTCCCAGAAGAATATCTCCACCTGTTGCTCTTCCATACTGCTCCTCTGAAGCGAATGTGCCAATGATGTCATCTTGGATATCAAATGAATAACCAATGTGTATAGCTGCCTCCTCTAATATCTGAAGATCCTGTGCAGATGCACCTCCCAAGATGGCACCTGTTAACATGCTAGCCTTGAACAATGAGGCAGCTCTTTTCGATGCCATTACATACCATTCCTCTACAGTAGGCTCCTTATATTCAAAAAGTAGATCAAGTGTCTGACTTTCGTTGACCGCCTTATAATCCTCTAGAAAGAGTTCGATCACCTTACCAACGCACTTTACATCAAAGTTTGACTCAAATAAGGTCTTCAGGGCTTGGCTGAAAAGGATGTTTCCATAGAAGACTGATAGGCTTTCACCAAATCTGTCATCATACATGAAGAGTTTATGAAATGCTTTACCACCCCTTCTATCCTCATCTCTGTCAACTAAATCATCATGGATCAGGATTCCATGGCGATACAACTCGATACCAACACAAACATCGAGTATGTCTTCTATCTCTCCAGTATATCCTTTGTAGGTCATCAAAGTGCTAGATGAGGCTATTCTCTTCCCTTTTCTGAGCAGAAATTCTTCTAAATGAGCGAAAACATCTCCAATAAATGGATGGTAGGCTTTCTCCTCTTCCAAGATGGTTTTAAAATAGCATCTCAATTTATGATCGATCAGGCCAGTATATTTCTCAAGTAAGCTATCCATATCTTACAGCCTCGACGGGACTCATTTTTGCTGCCCTTCTGGCCGGATATAAGCCGGATATGACGCCCACAAGGATTGCGACAGACAAACTTCCGATCGCTACTGCGGGGGTAATGATTGCGGGCATCTCCATTCCGATATAAAAAGTAACGCCGATGCTTACCAGTGTGGAAGTAATTGTTCCCAATATATATCCCAATATGCCTCCGACCAGACTGATCATCCCAGCCTCGGTCAAAAACATCAAAATGATGTTTGAATTGGTGGCTCCAATTGCTTTCATGATGCCTATCTCATGGGTTCTTTCCATCACAGACATCAGCA